>DAORVZ010000216.1:0-4601 GCA_035434005.1 Lacunisphaera sp. | reverse complement strand
GTCTGCCATTTGAAGGTGCCGGCGGCGATGTCGCGACCCACGGCATCGAGGCCGCGGTGTATGGCGTCGCGCTCCTTTTTGGTGATGAGGCCCACCTGCGCGAGCATGGCCGCGTGGGCCTTGCTGCCGGCGATGTCGAACGGCGCGAGCCGGCGGTCAAAGGAGACCGATTCGCTGAAACGCAGCATCAGCTCGGCGGGACCCGCCGAGAATCGTCCACCCCAGGTCGCTTGCGCCTGCTTTGCCATAGGGGGCCAAGCAACGGCGCGCCACCGGTCTTGGCAACGAGAATTTGGGATTCCCCGTGTAGGAGCCTGCTTGCAAGCGATTCGGAACTACCCTGCCACAGGTGGCCATTGAATCGCCTGCAAGCAGGCTCCTACAAATACCGTTTGCGCGGTTCTGAAGCTTGGTCACACGATATGTGGATGCCGATGTTCCGAATCAGACTGGGCCTGCTGCTCGCGCTGGGCGCTGTGGCAACGCTGCGGGCGGACCTCGCGCACCCCACTCCGCCGCGCGTCCTCGTCGCGCCAATGAAAACCTCGATCTACGTCGGCAGCGTGACGCTCACCACCACGGATTTTCTGCCGCAGGACGAGGGCTTCAAGGCCACCTACGAGGCCCGGGTCCGGCCCTGGTTTTTCTGGGGCGAGACCGGCCAGATCACCATCCAACTGCCCGCCACCGCGCTGGCCCGGCTGGCGCAGGGGCAGGCCATCGAATTCACAGGCGAAGCCGCCAATCACAAAGGCAAGCCGCGCACCGTCACCGGCCGCGCTCAGCCGGCCGGCCCTACCGTCGGCAAGATCAAGGTCCGCATCATGGCCGACGGCATCGAGCTGATCTTCAACGGCAGCTATCTACTGACCGCCGACCACCCGACCATCGGGCCGACCCCTACTCCGCCCAGTGGAACGTGACCGGCCGCTCGATCGCCGGATGCAGGCTGTGGTGCACGGGACAATTGAGGGCCGCCTTCTCGAGGAGCCCGGCCGGGTCCTTGGCTTTTGCAAACGGCAGCCAAATCTGCGTGGTGATGCGCACGATGCGGCGCGGGGCGTCAGCGGACATCTCCTTCGTCACCTCCCACTTCACGCCGGGAATGTCGAAGCCGAGCTTGGTGCGGGCCGCGATGGCCATGGTGGTGACCATGCAAGAAGCGAAGGACGCGGTCGTCAGATCCGTCGGCGAGAAGGCCAGGCCGCGGCCGTGGTTGTCCTTCGGCGCATCGGTCTCGATGAGTTGACCGGAGGGGCCGTGTGTGAGCTGGCAGTTGAGTTCGCCCTGATAGATGCCGGTGCTTTTGACCATGGGAGGAGTTATTGGAATTTCCGCAGGCGCGCGGCGACATCGGCCCGGAGGCGATCAATGTAACCGAGGGTGTATTGTTCAACCGAAAGCCGGGGGTCGTGCACGAGCGGCGTCAGGTCCATCGCCCAAGTGATCGCGGTGATCCGATCCGTGGCGTGCGAGGTGTGAAAAGTGGCGTTGGCGAGCCGGCGGCCGGCGATGGCCAGGTCGTAGCGCTTGCCGCCGGCGATCTGCGACTGAAACGCCCCGATGAGCTTCGCGGCCAGTCGCGGGTCGGCGGAATCGTCGAGCGCGATCTTGTCGGTGTCGGGCAGCCAGTCGAGGTTGCGCCAGACCTCGCAACCATAGACCGCCTGCGGCCGGAGCCGCGCCGGCAAGGAGCGCAATGCCGCGAGGCAGCGCCAGAAGCAGGCGACATGGGTGTCGTGCTTGTCGGCGGGATTGTGCAGATAGACGACGCCGGGCGTCGTGGCCCGCAGGATGGCGGCCAGATCCGCCACGACTTCGGGGCGGCCCGAATCCTTCACCACCGCGCTGGGATGCGCGAGCTGGAGCATGGCCCCATAGTGGCCCAGCCGGGCCGCGCGGCGCTGTTCCGTCCGGCGAGCGGCTTTCATCTGTTCGTCGCTGAACTTCGCAAATTTGCCCGCGCGCGGACTCCCGCCTCCATCGGTGATGACCACACCGGTGAAGGTGCGCCGGGCGTAGGCCGCGCTGATGCCGTGATAGGCGAGTATCTCGATGTCGTCCTGGTGCGCCGCCAGGCAGAGGTGTGTCGTGCGGGCCAGTGCGGCGGCCAACGGGCGTCGGTTCGGCACATACGCGTCGGCGGCGGGCGAGGACAATTTCATCATGGGAGCCTCAAGCTAAGACACTCCAGGCGTTCGGCGCGACCTGTTTTTGAAAACTCCACGAGCGCGGCCGAGAGGCGGTTGTCGCCCGTGGCCACCTCGAAGCGGCGGGGCATCCCATCGAGAAACCGGCCGACCACGGGCTCGATCTCGCGGCCGAGCACCGACTCGTGCGGGCCGGTCATGCCGACGTCGCACATGAAAGCCGTCTGTTTCCGCAGCAGCGAGCCGTCGGCCGTGGCGACGTGCGTGTGGGTGCCCAGCACGGCGGTCACGCGCCCGTCGAGGTGCCAGCCGATGGCTTGTTTCTCGGAGGTCGCCTCGGCGTGGATCTCGACCAACGCGCCGTCAAACTGGCCGGCCAGTTTCTTGAGGAGCGCATCGGCGCCGAGAAACGGACACTCGGCCTTCAGGCCCATGAAGCTGCGGCCGAGCACCGTGAACACGAGCAGCCGGAAACCGTTCTTCTCCACGATGACGTGGTCGCGGCCGGGGTTGCCCGCCGGCAGATTGGCCGGCCGGCAGACGCGCTCGAACGTGGCAATGTCGCGCTCAAATCCCTTCTGATCCCAGACATGGTCGCCGAGCGTGATGACGTCCACACCCGCCTCGAGGATCGCCTTGCAGAGGGAGCCGGTGATGCCGGCGCCGGCGGCGGCGTTCTCGCCGTTGGCGATGACAAAATCGATGCCCCGTTCGACGCGCACCTTCGGCACCAGCGCGCTGAGAATCTCGCGTCCCGGCTTGCCGACGATGTCGCCGATGAAGAGGAGCTTCATCTCATTCCTTCGCTCGCATTTTCTGGACCACGCGGATCAGCGTGCAGGCCGCGCCGATGGGCACCAAACAGAAACACCATTGCTTGAGACCGCGCTGATTCTCCGCGAATAGCGCCGGTTCTTTATCCCGATAGACGCTAATTTTTCCCGTGGCCTTTTTAGCGCCAGTCGATTCTCCCGTCTTCTCGCCATACAAATACATGCCACCAAAAAGGAGGCCGACAATAAGTAGATACGGTCCAAGTTTAAGGATGTCCGACATGGCGGCGGTTATGGCGCGAGGTAGGCAGCGCCGGAGGCATTGCCGAGCGAGGTGGGGCTAAGGCGCGTGGCCTTGCCGGACTCGGTGTCGACCAGCCAGAGGCTGCGGGTGTTGGCGGCGCGGTAGGTGCACATGATATGGCGGCCGTCGCCCATCCAGACGGGCTCGATCGCGTCGGTCGGGGCCTTGGTGACGATCTTGCTGGCGCGGGCGGCCAGGTCGAAGACGCCGGTCTGGTAGCCGCCGCCCATCTTGGCGGTGAAGACGATCTTGTTGGGGTTGGCGTCGCTCCAGTCGGGCTCGGCGCAATAGCCGGAGATGTTCGTCGCGAGGCGCGTCGGGGTGCCGCCGTTGGCGGACATCACATAGAGCTGCGGGCCGCCGGCGCTGTCCGAGACGAAGAGTATCCGCGAGCCGTCGGGCGACCACGTGGGCGAGGCCTCCACGGCGGGCGTGTTGGTCAGCCGGCGGATCTGCCGGCCCTGGGCGTTGCCGACGTAGACCTCGGGATTGCCTTCGCCGGACAACACCATCGCGACGCGCGAGCCGTCGGGGCTGAAGCTGCCGCCGCTGTTCGTGCCCTTGAAACTCGCGAGCAGGGAGATGCGGCGGTTGTTCAGCTCGAGCACGTAGATGTCGGGAAAGCTGGTGCGGTAGCTGGTGAAGACGATCTTCGAGCCACCCGGCACCCAGCGCGGGCTCAGGATCTGCTTGCCGTCGGAGGTCCAGCGCTGGGCCTCACCAAAAAACAGGTCGGAGGTGTAGATCTCGGTCTTGCCCGTCGCCTCGCCGACGAACGCCAGCCGGCCGGCGAAGAAACCGCGCAGCCCGCTGGTCTTGGTGACGGCGACGTCGGCAGCGCGCAGCAGGGCGTTGCGCAGGCTGGTGCCGGACAGGGTCTCGCTGTGCACGGGCGTGCCGGCGCTGCCTTTGGTGATGGTGACGGTCACTTGGGCCGCGCCCGCCGGAGTGAAAGTGAGGGCAAACGCGCCGCCACTGGCGACGGTGCGGTAACGGCCATGGGCACCGAAGGCCTTCAGCGCGAGGTTCTGCAGTTCGGCTGAGGAGGAACTGATGGAAATGGCCGTGGTTTGGGTGTCGGCGTTGACGTTGACCGTGCCGATGTCGCGTTGGGCGGAGAGGGAGGTGGCGAGCGCGAGACCGAGGAGGAGGCGAAAAGCATTCTGCATGGGGAATGGGTCAGGAATTAATGACGAAAGTTCGGGCCGGGTTTTTGTTTTACTCCCGGCAACCTACTCACAAGGTCAAAGCCACTCGTTTTCCAAGCCATTTTCACGAACCATTGTGACCGCCGACGCCATCAAGGAAGCCCTCAAGCAGGTAAAGTATCCCGGATTCAGCCGGGACATCGTCTCCTTCGGGCTATTGCGCTCG
>DAORVZ010000215.1:0-4608 GCA_035434005.1 Lacunisphaera sp. | reverse complement strand
CTTCGGCCACCCCTTTCTCGCGACAAACACCTTAAGCCCAAGATCAAAGGCTTTCTGCCAGACGATCAGATCCGAAAAGTGGTGGATAGCCCGACTGCCCTGACTTCTGACCTCTGACATCTGTCCTCTGGGTTATTTCGACAGCCCGAATGCCTCGTGGGCGGCGCGGACGGCCTCGTCGGCCTTGGCGCGATCCACCGCGAGGGTGATCTTGATCTCGGAGGTGCCGATTAGCTGGATGTTGATGCCCTTGTCGCCCAGCGCGGTGAACAGGGCTGCGGCCACGCCGGCGTGCGTGCGCATGCCCACGCCGACGACGGAGAGCTTGGCGATGTTGTCGAAGGCCTTCACGTCGCCGCCGCCGAGCTTCTTAAGGACCGGCTGCAGCGTGCGGACCGCATTCTGGGTCTCATCGCGCTGCACGGTGAAGGTGATGTCGGCCGCGCCGGCGTGGGCGGCGTTCTGGACGATCATGTCCACGTTGACGTTGGCCTCGGCGAGGGCGTTGAAGACGGTCGCGGCGGCCGACGGCTTGTCTGGCAGGCCGGTGATGACGACCTTGGCCTGGTCCTTGTCAACCGCGACGCCGCGGACGATGACTTTTTCCATGGAGGCTACTTCTTCTTTCACGATGGTTCCCGGGTTGTGGTTAAAGCTGGAGCGGACTTCAAAGACGACGCCGTATTTCTTGGCGAACTCGACGGAGCGCGACTGCATGACCTTCGAGCCTTGGCTGGCGAGCTCGAGCATCTCGTCGTAGCTGATCTCGTCGATTTTTTTCGCGGTCTTCACGATGCGCGGGTCCGTGGTGTAGACGCCGTCGACGTCGGTGTATATCTCGCACTTGTCGGCCTTGCAGGCGGCGGCGAGCGCGATGGCCGTCAGGTCGGAGCCGCCGCGCCCGAGTGTGGTGATCTGGCCGGCCTCGTTGATGCCCTGGAAGCCGGCGACGATGACGACCTTGCCCTCCTTGAGGTCCTTGAGGATGCCCTTCGGGGCGATCTGCTTGATCTTGGCCTTGGTGAAAACCTGGTCGGTCACGATGCCGGCCTGCGCGCCGGTGTAGGAGACGGCGGGGATGTCGATCGCGTGCAGCGCCATCGCGGTCAGGGCTATGGTCTCCTGCTCGCCGACGGCGAGGAGCATGTCCATCTCGCGGGTGTCGGGCCGGTCGTTTATGGCCTTGGCGCGGGCGATGAGTTCGTTGGTCACCCCGGAGCGGGCGGAGACGACGATGACCAGGCTGTGACCCTCGTCGCGCGCCTTCTTGATGCGCTGTGCCACATTCTTGATGCGATCGACGTCGCCCACCGAGGTGCCGCCGTATTTCTGGACGATAAGAGCCATGGATGAAGCCCGCATAAATGGCTCAGCCGGACGTGGTTTGGCAAGGCGCGAGTGAGACCCGCGCGTCATAACCTTGCGCCACTAACCACTTGCAGTGATCAGGATTGTGCGGGCGACTTCTTCTCGAACTTGTTCTCCGTGCCGTTGAGCAGGCGCGTGATGTTGCTGCGGTGGCGGACGATTACGAACAGACCGATAATCGTGACAGCAATGTTCAGTGGCAGCGGGTTGCCCAAGGCCCAACTGGCGATCGCCACGACAAACGCTGCCAAGATCGAACCGAGTGAGACGTAACGAGTCACGGAAAAGGTGATCAGCCAGACCAGCGCGCCGATCAGGCAGGAGACGGGCATCAACATGAGCACGCCGCCTGCGGCGGTGGCGACACCCTTGCCGCCCTTGAACCCGGTGAAGATTGAAAACGAATGCCCGAGGATGGCACCGATGACGCCCGCAAGCCCGAGCAGGCGCCAGTCCTGGCCGGTGATAACCGCAGCGCCGGCACCACGCTCAAGGTCAACCGATACGCTGAGACTGGTCCAGGAAAGCGCGCCCCAAGCGGAAGCGATGGCACCTTTGAGGACATCGAGGGCAAAGACCAGGTTGCCCGCGCGCTTGCCCTTGGCGCCGAACTTTTCGCCGAGCACGCGCTTGACGTTGGTTGCTCCGGGGTTGCCGCTGCCTTCCTTGAAGATGTCCACGCCGTGCGCCCGGGCCACCATAGCCCCAAAAGGCAGTGACCCGAGGAAATATCCCATGACGGCAGAACCGAGAAGCCAGGCGTAAAACATCAGCGTTTGACGATCACAGCCTGTTTGATCGCGCGCCGGCTGGTCAACCCCTTAAGAGGACCGTCCTCTTGGGGCGAAGACGAGTTTCACGTCCCGCAGATCATCACCTCCGCGTTTACACCTCACGCTGCAAGCGACGGATAATCCGTGTAGCCGCGCGCGTCACCACCGTAGAAGGTGGCGGGCACCGGATCGTTGAGCGCGGCGCCGGCCTGCAACCGGCGCGGCAAATCAGGGTTCGCAATGAAGAGCTTGCCCCACGCCACCGCATCCGCCTCGCCCGTTCTGAGCACAGCCTCTGCCGTGAGCGCCGTGAAACCGTCGTTCACGATGTAGACGCCACCGAAGGCCCGTTTGAGCGCAGGCCCGAAGCGCTGGCCGGAAAGCGACTCTCGGGCAAATAGGAAGGCGATATTCCGCTTGCCGAGTTCTGTCGCGAGGTAGCCGAATGTCGCCGCCGGATTGCTGTCCCTGATGCCATGCGAGCCTCCGCGCGGGGCGATATGGTAGCCGACACGGTCGGCACCCCATACCGATATCGCGGCGTCGGTAACCTCCAGCGCAAAGCGAGCGCGGTTCTCGATGGATCCACCGTATTGGTCGGTGCGGCGGTTAGTGCCGTCCTGCAGGAACTGGTCGACCAGGTAGCCGTTGGCGCCGTGGATTTCGACGCCGTCGAAACCGGCGCGCAAGGCATTGACCGAGCCGAGCCGGTAAGCGGAGACGACCCTCGTAATCTCACTCAACTCCAGCGCGCGCGGCACAACATGCGCCTTTGGCGGACGAATCAGGCTGACGTGACCGGACGGGGCAATGGCGCTGGGCGCGACCGGCAGCGCTCCATTCAAGTAAACCGGGTCCGAGATGCTGCCGACATGCCAGAGCTGCAGCATGATACGGCCGCCGGCGGCGTGCACTCCCGCAGTTATTTTCGTCCAAGCCGCGACCTGCTCCTCCGACCAGATACCGGGCGTGTCGGGATAGCCGACCCCCATCGGGTGAACGGCAGTTGCCTCCGTCAATATCAGACCCGCCGTGGCGCGCTGGACGTAATACTCCAGCATCGTTTCCGTCGGGACGCGGCCGGTGCCGGCGCGGCATCGGGTGAGCGGTGACATGATGATGCGGTTCGGCAGCGTGAGTGCGCCGACCTGGAGCGGACTGTGCAAAAGGGACATGGTGCTGCGATATACCCAAGCCCGGACGCTTCGCAAATTGCGCCTCACATTATGAGCGTCGTTAATGCGCCGGCGCGACAGCGGTCATAAACCGCCGCTTATGCATGACGAACTACTTCCCCCAGCCGGTGTAATGCGCGCCGAAGCCCATCCGGTAGGCCCAGTCCGCAATTGTCTTGGACACTGGGGTGGTGCCGCTGGAGCCTCCGTGGCCGGCATTGGCCTCGATGTGGATGAGCACGGGGCCGGCTGCGGGTGCCACGGCCGCCTGCATCGCCGCCGTGTATTTGTAGGAGTGCGCCGGGAACACCCGATCATCATGGTCGCCCGTGGTGACCAGAATGGCGGGATACTTGGCGCCCGGCTTGACGGTGTGCAGCGGGGAGTAGGCCACGAGATACTTGAAACCCTCCGCCGTGTCCGAATTGCCAAAGTCCGACGTCCACCCGGCCCCGACGGTGAATTTGTGGAAGCGCAACATGTCCATCACGCCGACCGCCGGCACGGCGGCACCCGCCATATCAGGCCGCTGGTTGAGCACGGCACCGAGCAGCAGGCCGCCGTTGGAACGGCCGTCCAATACGATCCGCTGGTGCGTGGTGTAACCTTGAGCGACGAGCCAATCCGCCGCTGCGATGTAGTCATCATACACATTTTGCTTGCGCTCTTTTGTGCCAGCTTGGTGCCAGGACTCGCCATATTCGCCCCCGCCACGAAGGTTGGCCACGGCGAATACCCCGCCGCCTTCGATCCACACCAGCGGCGGCACGGCGAACTGCGGCTTCATGACCACATTGAATCCGCCGTAGCCATATAGCCAGGCTGGGGCGGCTCCATCGAGCTTGAGCCCCTTCTTATGCACCAGAAACATCGGGATCTTCGTGCCGTCCTTTGACGGGTAAAACACCTGCCGCACTTCATAGGGCGAGGCGTCAAACGCCGTTCTTGTCTCGTGATAAGTCTCGGATTTCCCCGTGCTCAGATCGTGCCGGAGCGTGCTGCCCGGGACGAGAAAGGACGAGAAGCTGATGAATAGCTCAGGATCACGGAACTTGCCGGTGACGGCGCCGACGGCGCCGAGACCAGGCAACGAAATCTCACCGGCAGGCGTGCCATCGAGATTGGCCAGCGCGATGCGGCTCGCGACATCGTGCATGTAGGTGAGCACAAACTTACCCGCCGAGATGCGCGCGCTTTCGAGGGTATCGGTTGATTCCGGCACCACAGGCACCGGGACAGCCCCAGCAGTGGCCTCAAGGTTCAAAGCCACAATCTGGTAGCGCGGCGCGCCA
>DAORVZ010000214.1:0-4625 GCA_035434005.1 Lacunisphaera sp. | reverse complement strand
CTCGGCCACCAGTCCGGCCGCGAGCATCGCGGTTACCCGCTGCTCGATCCGCTGGTCCAACTCAGAGGGCTCGCGCACCAGTTCGCACAGTTCCACGGCACAGTCAGCGAACGGCGCGGGCTGGGCGTCAAAATCCGCCTGCAGCGCCGCCAAAGTCCGGCCCGAGGCCCGGCAGCGCTCCAACGCCCGCAACACCCGGCGCGGGTTCTGCACATCGAGCGCCCCCAGCCCCGCCGGATTGAGCCGCCCCAATTCGTCCACCAACGCCGCGAGTCCGCCCGCCTGCTCCAACCGGGCGCGCAACTCCTCCCGCAGTTCCGTCGGCACGGCCACCTCATCCGCCACCGGGGCGAAAAAGGACTTGAGGTAAAATCCACTGCCCCCGGTCACCAGCACGCGCCGGCCCCGGTCTAGGATGCCGTCCACCGCGGCCCGGGCCTCGGCCGCGTATTGGGTGACATTCATTTGCTCGGACACCCCGCGGATGTCGATGAGGTGGTGGGGCACCCGGGAGAGCTCGGCCTTTGTCGGTTTCGCCGTGCCAATATCGGCCCCCCGGTAGAACAGCAGCGAGTCGCCGGACACGATTTCGGCGTCGTTCGCCTCCGCCCAACGGAGCGCCAGCTCGGTTTTTCCGACAGCAGTGCAACCAGTGAGGACGTGAAGGCGGCGTGACATGGATCCATGTGGAGTGAGTGCGCGAATCGTTGCAAAACTACTTTTGCCAAATCTTCCCCGACCCGCTCCACTCCCCCGCCTGTGAAAGCCCGGTTCATCTTCAACCCCTACTCCGGGCACAACCGGCGCAACCCCCATCTTCGGCTCCGGGCCGCTGCCTTCATCCAGGAGCGCGGCCTCGACGCCACCGTGGTTGACACTCTGCGACCCGGTCACGGCGCCGAATTGGCTGCCGCCGCCGTGCGCGAGGGCTGCGGCCTGGTCGTGGCCATCGGCGGCGACGGCACGATGAACGAGGTGGCCTCCGCGCTGGTGGACACGCCCGTGCTGTTCGGCCTCATCCCTTGCGGCTCGGGCAACGGCCTGGGCCGCCATGTCGGCATCCGCCGGCCTGATGACGGTGCCTTCCACACCCTCTTGCACGGCCGGCCGTTGCCCATCGACACTGGCCTGGTCAACGGCTTCCCGTTCTTCAACGCCATGGGGCTCGGCATGGAGGCTGATATCGCCCTGCGCTTCAGCCGCCAGAGCAACCGCGGGCTCGCCGGCTACATCCGCGTTGGCTGGCCCGCTTACCTTGCGCGCCGTCCCGAGACCGTCGCCATCCACCACCCCCAGGGCACCACGCGCCTGGAGGCCTTCACTCTGGCCGTCATGAACTCCGACCAATACGGCAATGACGCCCGCGTTGCCCCCGGAGCCAAACTCGATGACGGACAATTCGAGCTGATCAGCGTGCCCGCCGTCAGCCTGTTGGGTGCCTGCCACCTGCTCTACCGGCTCGGCACCGATAGCTTTGATCGGGTCAGGACGGTCACGCGCCTCAGCGCGGCGGACTTCGTCATCGAGCGGCCCGCGCCCGGCTGGATCCATACCGATGGCGAGCCACGCGCGACGATCGCGCAACTGGCAATCACGCTGAAACCCCGCAGCCTGCGGATCATGGTGCCGACGGACTGATCCCGCCTAGGCCCCGGCCCTGCGGCGAGCGCCTACTTGAACGGGATCACGGTGCCGTCAGCCGTGACGATGCGGTTGCGGCCGCCCTTCTTGGCCGCATAGAGGGCCTTGTCCGCCATCTCCACCAAGCCGGCGGCGCTGGTCGCGCCTTGCAGACTGTCGGCGACCCCCGCGCTGAGGGTGACCTCGATGGTCAGGTTTTTGTCCGCAACGATGCAGGGGAGATCGGCCAGCAGCACCCCGAGCCGCTTGATGTGCTCGGCCGCGTTTTTGCTGTCGGTCTCGACCATGACGAGGGCGAACTCCTCGCCACCATACCGGGCCACGCGATCCACCGTGCGCACCTGGCCGGCGAGCAGGCTGGCCACGTGGCGCAGCACCTCGTCGCCCGCCTGATGGCCGTGGGTGTCGTTGATTTTCTTGAAAAAATCGATGTCCACCATCACGAGGGCGAACGGCCGCTGGAACCGCACGCTGCGATCCCATTCCTCATTGAGGATCCGCGAGAACTCGCGGCGGTTGAGCAGCCGGGTGAGCTCATCGCGCTGGGCGAGCTGCCGGAGCTGGGCTAGGGTATCGCCCAGCTTGAGGGCGTAGCGGATGGATCGCTCCAGCAGCCGGGGGTTGAGGGCGGACTTGACCAGGTAGTCCACGGCCCCGGCCTCCATCGCGGCGTTGTCCAGCTCGTCGCAATCATTGGCTGTGAGGATGAATACCGGGGTGTCGCACCCGGCAATCCTCGCCTCCCGCAACAAGTCCAGACCGTTCCGCTCGCCAAGATGATAGTCCAGCAGGCAGGCGGCATAATTGCCGCTCGCCAGCTTCTTCAGGCCAAGCTCGTAAGTGGACGCACAATCCAGCTCGAACTGATCCCGGCGAAATTTGGCCAGCAGCAGGTGCAGCAGGTGCTCCTGCCGCTCGTCATCGTCGATCAGCAAAATCTTCCTGAGCTTGGCGGGCGGAGGCATGGTTCAGGCGGCACCGGCCACCAGTTCGGCGGCGGCGATCCGCAACCGAGCCGGCAAGCCGGCGCGGTTGTCGAGATTGTCCTTGATGACGTTGACCAACGCACTGCCCACCACCACCCCGTCCGCCATCCGGGCGACTTGCCTGACTTGTTCGCGGGTGGAAATGCCGAACCCAACCGCCACCGGCAGGGCCGTGTGCTGGCGGATGCGGGAAACGGCCTCCGGGATGTTGGCGGCCACCTGGTCGCGCACGCCGGTCACGCCCTCGCGGGACACGTAATAGATGAATCCGGTCGCGGCCGCCCCGATGCGCGCGAGGCGGCCGGCGGGCGTTGTGGGGGCCACGATAAAGACCGTCTTCAGGTCATGCTTGGTGCACGCGGCCAGCAGCTCGCCGGCCTCCTCGGGGGGCAGGTCGAGGGTGAGGAGACCGTCCACGCCGGCCTCCTTGGCTGTGCGCACGTAGTCCTCCACGCCGTGGGCGAAGATGAGGTTGTAGTAAGTGTAGAAGACGACCGGCACCTGGCTCTTCTCCCGCAGTCGGCGAACCAGCTCGAATACCCGTGCGGTCGTCATGCCGCCCTCGAGGGCTCGTTGGGCGGCCAGTTGATTGGTGAGGCCGTCCGCCAGCGGATCGGAAAACGGCACGCCCAACTCCAGCACGTCGGCCCCGGCGTCCAACACCGCCCGGCAGGCCGCCAGCGAGGTGTCGAAATCAGGGTCCCCAGCGCACAGATAGGCCACAAACGCGGCCCGTTTTTCGCGGCGGGTGCGGGCAAAGGCTTGGGCGATGCGATCCATGAATCCGGAGAGTCCGGACTGTGACGCCGGGGGTCGAGCGAAAATTAGGGTGGATTAACCACGAATGCTCCGCCAACGGCTTCGCTTGACGCAGCCCTCTGCCTAATCGGCTTCGGGTTTGGTTCGGAGGCGCGGCTAATCGCCGCATGAAAAATCCACCGGCCTCGCCCTCCTTTTCAGTCGGCGATTAGCCGACCCCCGGAGCCCACCGCGGAGCCGATTAGGCGAAGCTCACCAAGTAGCAGAGCCGGTAGGCGATGCATTCGTGGTTCAAATGCATGGTTTGTCCAATTCAGGCGACCGGCTGATCCAACTCAAACTCCACCAGCACCGGGCGGTGGTCGGATAGATAGCACCGCACCACCTCGGAGTGGACGGGGCGGCATTCCTCCGGCAGAAGGACGAAATCCAGTGCCAGCGCGGGCAGTGCGGCGGGGAAAGTGCGGCCAGTCTTGGGCAGGAGGGTGTAGTTGTTGGTCTCCTCGCAGAATCCCAGCAACGTCGCCGTGGCGTCGGGCTGGTGCGGGGGATTGTTGAAATCGCCGCACATCATCGGCGGGGCCACCCAGTGCGGCCCGCGCGCGGCGGTCCGCTCTGTGATGAACTTCATGAGGATGCCCGCCTGCAACAGCCGTTGCCGCCGCGAGGCGTGGTGCAGGTGCAGGTTGATCAGCGGCAGGTGGCGGCCGGCGGCGAGTTCCATCTCGACGAACAGGAAACCCTTGTCGCCCAGCTGGCGCCGCCCGAAGGTCATTGTCTCCGCGTGCTTGACTGGCCAGCGGGACAGCACGCCGTTGCCGTAGTTGAGCGGGTAACGCCCGCCGCGCTCGTTGGTCAGCCCGATCGCGGTGAACGGCAGCCCGCACTGCTCGCTTAGGAAGGTCAGGTGGTTATAGCTGCCGTTCCACCGCGAGTTTTCATCGATCTCCTGCACGGCCACGATGTCCGCCTTCAGCTTTTTGATGAGCGCAGCGATCCTGAGGAGGTTGCTCCGGATCTTGGTCGCCGAGCGCAGGCTCTGGTGCACCGGCAGGGTGCCCCGCGCATGGGCCACGTTGAAACTCAGGAGGCGGAGTCGCGCCATCAGGAAAACCGCAATTTCAACCCGGGAACCATGGAAAAAATGGGGCGGCCAACGGGATTCGAACCCGCGACCCCAAGAATCACAATCTTGTGCTCTAACCAACTGAGCTATGACCGCCGTAGAGAGCCGGCGAA
>DAORVZ010000213.1:0-4650 GCA_035434005.1 Lacunisphaera sp. | reverse complement strand
CTCTACGGCCTCGAGCAGCGCGTGCACGGTTACAACGTGCGCCTCAAGCCCGGGTCCGACGAATACGCCGTGGCGGCCGCGCTCAACCAACAATTGCCCGCCGCGGCGCGGGCGCTCACCTGGTTTGAGGCCAACGCCGATTTCCAGGCGGTGCTGGCCTTCGAGCGCAACATGATCTTCTTCCTCCTCACCTTCATCATCATCGTGGCGGCGTTCTCAATCACCAGCTCGCTGCTCGTGACGGTGGTGCGCAAGACCCGGGAGATCGGCCTGCTCGGCGCCATGGGTGGCCGCGCCCGGCACGTTGCCGCATGCTTTTGCGTGCAGGGCATGTTCATCGGGGTGGCCGGCACGGCCCTGGGCCTGCTCGGCGGATTCGCGTTGCTGCATTTCCGGGATGACTTGGTGGGCTTCATCGCGCGGATGACGATGGGCCCGGATGCGTTCGCGAAGTTCTACCAATTCAGCTCGCTGCCGGCGCACACCCTGCCGTCGGACGTGGCGATCATCATCATCTTTACCATTTTGGCCGCGACCATCGCCGGGCTCATCCCGGCATGGCGCGCCGCCCGGCTGCAACCCGTGGAGGCCCTCCGCAGCGAGTAACTCGCTGCGCAACGTCCAACGTTTAACTTTTAACGCGCAACGCCCAACCACCAATCCGGTCCATGTCTGTGCCTGCATCCGATGCCTTAAAAGTTGGGAGTTCAGCGTTAAACGTTGAGCGTTCCGCCGCAGTCCTGCGCTCGGTCGGCGTGCGCAAAACCTACCCGAGCGGCGACCGCACGCTGGCGGTGCTGCAGGGCGTGGATTTTTCCGTCAGCGCCGGTGAGACCGTCTCCATTCGCGGCGAATCCGGCTCGGGCAAAAGCACGCTGCTCAACATTCTCGCCGGGCTCGACCGGGCCGACAGCGGTGAGCTTTTCTGGGGCGCCGAAGCCGCCCATCGGCTCTCCCTCGGTGAGCTCACCGCTCGCCGCGGCCGGTTCCTTGGCCTGGTGTTCCAGTCCTATTACCTGATCCCCGAGCTCGACGCCTTCGCCAATGTTTTGATGGGCGCGCGCATGCTCGGCGGGGTGGGCGCGGCCGAGCGCGCCCGGGCCACGGCGCTGCTCAAGCGCGTCGGCCTGGCCGAGCGGGCGACGCACCTGCCGACGCAGCTCTCTGGCGGCGAGCGCCAGCGCGTCGCCGTGGCCCGCGCCCTGATCAACCGCCCGCAGGTCATCCTCGCCGACGAGCCCACCGGCAACCTCGACGAGCGCACCGGCGAGGAAGTCATCTCCCTGCTGCTCGAGGTCTGCGCCGAGGAGAAAGCCGCGCTCGTGCTCGTGACGCACAACCCGGGGCACGCCGCCCGTTGCGTCCGACACCAGCAATTGCAGGCCGGGCAGTTTGCCTGACCTTCACATTCCCGGGGTTGCTTTCAATCCGACCGGGCTTAGGTTGCCGCCACTATGATGAACACCTTTAAGCGGGCCCTCCTGGCGGGTGTCGGGGCGGCGGTCATCACCAAGGAAAAGGCAGAGGCGTCACTGCGCGATTTTGTCGCACAGGGCCGGGTCAATGCGGCCGACGCCCGCAGCATGGCCCGCCAGCTGGCGAAGGATGGCAAGCGGGAGTTTGCCACCGTCCGCGCCGAAGCCGAAAAGCAGGCGCTCAAACTGGCGAAGCAGGCGGATGCCCTCGCCAAGGAGCGCATCGCCGCCTTGGAGAAGCGCATCGCCGCTATGGAAAAGCGCCAGGCAAAGGCGGCGGCGTCCAAACCCAAGCGCACCAAGACCGCGAGCGCATGAAGGGTTTCAATTTCCTGGGCCACGCCGGGCGCGCCAAGGAGATACTCGGCGTGTTGGGCAAGCACGGCTACGCCGACCTCATTAACCAGGTCGAGCTGCCGGATAGTATCTGGCAGCGGCTGCCGCATCCCGGGGGTGTCATCTCCACTCCTGAACGCATGCGCCTCGCGGCCGAAGAGCTTGGCCCGGCATTCGTGAAGCTCGGTCAATTCCTCTCCATGCGACCCGATGTGCTGCCGCAGGCGGTCATCCTCGAATTGCGCAAGCTCCAGAGCAATGTTCAGCCGCTGCCCTACCAGGTGATGAAACCCGTGCTGGTCGAATCACTTGGCGCCGACCCGGCGGAAATCTTCGATGACTTCAAGGAGGAGCCTCTGGCGGCGGCCTCCCTGGCCCAGGTCTACACCGCGCGAGTGCAGGACGGGCAGCAGCGCGTCGCAATCAAGGTTCTCAAGCCAGACGCGCGACGCACCATCGAGCTGGATCTGGATTTTGCCCAATGGTTTGCCGCGCAGTTGCACCAGCGCTCGGAGACCCTGAAGCCCTTCAACCTGCCCGCCATCGTCGCAGAGGCGCGCACCAGCATGCTCGCCGAGCTCGATTTTCGCAACGAGGCGCGCAACCAGCTCTTTTTCAATCTGCGCAACCCGCACCCCGAGCAAGTCTTCGCTCCCGCCATCCACGATCGCTACACCAGCGAGCGCGTGTTGGTGATGGATTTCATCGGGGGTGAGAATGTCGCGCGCACTACTGCGGCCGCCGAAGAGCGCCGCGCGATCGCGGGGCGCGGCGCGCAGTCGCTCGTCCGCCAGGTGCTGGTCGACGGTTTTTTTCACGCCGACCCGCACGCCGGCAACGTCGTCGTCACCGCCGACCACCGGCTCTGCTTCCTCGACTGGGGCATGGTCGGCCACCTCACCCGCCGCCTGCGCATCGGACTGGCGGAATTCTGGACCGCCGCCGTCGAGCAGGATGCCGAGCGCATCGTCCGGATTGCCACCAACCTCGCACGGCCCGACGCCCAGCCGGCGGAGGTCAACCAGCTGGAGAAGGAGGTCACGATCGCCCTGCGCGAGGAGCTGAACTTCGCCGTTGGCCGCCAGGAGCTCGGGCGGGCCATGATCCGGCTGCTGAACATCCTTGGCCGCCACGGACTCTCTCTTTCGCAGGACTACACGCTGATGGCCAAGGCCGTGCTTTCCATCGAGGAAGTCGGCCGCGCGCTCGATCCGGCCTTCGACCTGCGTGAGCATACAAAGCCGATCCTCCTGGAACTCTACCGCAGCGAGATCGGCCCACGGGCCATGACCCGCCGCCTGCGCGAGATGGTGCGCGACGCCGCCGAGGGCTTGCGCGACTTCCCGACGGAGCTGCGCAGCCTCATGCGACGGCTCGGGCACGATGATCTCACGGTCAACTTCCAGCACCGCGGCCTGGAGCAGCTCGACCAGTCACTGAAAACGGTGGCCAACCGCGTGGCCCTGGCGGTCATCATCGGCGCGCTGATCATCGGCTCGTCGATGATCGTGACCACCGGCATCCACCCGCTGTTGTTTGGCTATCCCGCGCTCGGCATCATCGGCTACCTGATCTCGGCGCTGCTCGGCCTCTATGTGATCTGGGGCATCATCCGCACCCGCGGGCATCACTGAACTCCCTGATTGCCGGCGGTGCGGGAATGCTCTGCCATGCCGACCTCCTCATGAATCGAATCCGCGATCTCCTGCTGGCCGCCGGCGCCCTTCTCGTTGCCACGCCAATGCTTCGCGCCGACACCTCCGTTGCCATGAACCCGATCGCCGAGTCCTACGTGAAACTCGCGCTCGCCGCCGGCGTGCATGATGGCGACTTTGTCGATGCTTACTTCGGTCCGCCCGAGTGGCAGGCTGCGGCGACCGCGGAGAAACTGCCCCTACCGGCCATCCTGGAGCGCATCCGCGCCCTGCGCGCCAGGCTCGCGGCACTCGACCTGGCCGAACTCGAGGACATGGGTCGCCTACGCCACGAATACCTGACCAAGCAGCTGCGTGCGATGGAGGCGCGCCTCGAGATGATCGGGGGCCGGAAATTCAGGTTCGACGAGGAATCCAGCCTGCTCTTCGACGCCGTGGCGCCGACGCACCCCGAGGAACATTTCCGCGCGATGGTGATCGAGCTCGGTGCCACGCTGCCGGGACCGGGCACATTGCCGGAGCGCCTCGCGTCCTTCCGCAAGAAATTCATCATTCCGCCCGATCGGCTCGGCGCGGTTTTCCAGGCGGCGATCAAGGCCGCGCGCGAGCAGACGCTCCGGCACATCTCGCTGCCGGCCGGCGAGAGCTTCACGGTGGAGTATGTGACCAACAAGCCGTGGGGCGGCTATAACTGGTATAAGGGCGATTTCCACAGCGTCATCCAGGTCAACACCGACCTGCCCAGCTTCATCGACCGGGCGGTGGACCTGGCGGCCCACGAGGGTTATCCCGGGCATCACGTCTACAACGCGCTCATCGAGGAGACGCTCGTGGACGGCAAGGGCTGGGTGGAGTTCTCCCTCTATCCGCTCTACTCGCCGCAGTCGCTCATCGCCGAAGGGAGCGCCAACCTCGGTATCGACATGGCCTTCCCGGCGGCGGAGCGACTCGCGGTCGAGCGTGATTAGCTCTTCCCGCTCGCCGGCCTCGACCCGGCGCTCGCCGAGACGAACGCGCGCGTGAGCCGCATCAACGAACGCCTCAACTACGCCCGGAACGAGGTCGCGAGGCGCTACCTCGGCGGTCAGCTCGACCGCGCCGGCGCCGAGGCGGCGATGGCCCGCTATTGGCTGAGCACGCCGGAAGCCGCGGCCAAGACGGTGCGGTTCATCGACACCTACCGC
>DAORVZ010000212.1:0-4672 GCA_035434005.1 Lacunisphaera sp. | reverse complement strand
GGAGGCACCGGGCACGGCGTAGGCGACGGTCAGATCGAGCGGACCGGCGCGCTCCGCGGCCACCCGGATGGTCACGGTTTTTTGACTACGACGGGCCGGGCCGCGACCTTTCACTTCGTTGAGCTGGGCCTCCGCGGCCGTGATTCGAGCGGCAAGTTCGGTGCGTTGGCGCTGCAGACCCTGCTGGTCGGTGGCGCTGGCAATGATGGGACCGACCCACAGCTGCGCGGCGGCTTGGAAGGCGAACCCGGTCAGGAAGATCAGCACGGTGATCAGGACAAAATTGGTGAGAGACGCCGGCGTGACAGGCAGCGCGTTGGTGCCGAGCCAGCGGGCACGGGTGCCGGGATTGAAAACCAGCCAGAGAGCCAGTCCGGCGCCGAACAGCAGCAGGGAGATTTCGAAGATGACGATGGCTATCTGGGCGGGCTCGGTGGGCATGGAGTCGGTCACATCCTTGGCGGGCTCCCTCGCAAAAACCAACCTGAAACGCCGTGATCTGAGACGGGCGCCGCATCACCAATCTGGTGGGGGCAACGGCCCCTACCGTGATAATCGTTGCTGAAGTCGCGCCGACTGGGCTGTCAGATTCAGGACTTGCAGGGCGTGTCCCGGCGCACGCGGACAGCCGAGGGCGGATTCTTCGCCAACTTGGAGGCGGGGCGGATCGGACGAAGGACGAGATTGCCGCCGCAATTCGGGCAGACATGCTTCAGGGAGTTCTTCGTGCAGTCCGGACAGAAGGTGCATTGAACGCCGCCCAACCGGCACAAAGTCAGGGGTGCCGGCTGGGCGGCGTCCTGATTTCATTGGTGAAGCCGCAGCCAAGCTGCGGAAACTTCAATAGTATCCAAAGGTGCAGATATAGGCCTCAGCCACCGGCGGCAGATCGCGGTCGCGCATTCGCAGTTGGGGCGGAGTTCAAGGGCCATGGAGCGGGTCAAACGGTTGCTCCAGTGCGCAGGCTCAAGTGAAATTCACCGATAAACCAGCGGGTAGCGGTCGGGGTAGGCCAGAGACTCCAACTCGATATCCACATCGAGGGCGGGCCAGCGGAGGTGCCGGCCGTGGAGTAATTGCACCTTGGTCACCTCGGCGATATTGCCCTTGGCGAACCAAGGATACTGATCGAAATCCAGGAAATACTCGCGAGCACCCACCAGCACCCAGAGGCCGTGGGCGGAAACCTGGGTGACTTCAGCTTTCGAAGTGGGCTTTCCAAGCTTGGCGGATTTCATGTTCTTTTTCCCGGATTTTGGCCTCGATGATTGTGAGATCCTTGGCCCGGATGCCCTTATTGATGGCCAGTTCTATCTTGGGTTCCAACCAAAACTTTGCCTCTCCCTCCGGAGTGTAAACATGCACATGCACCCGGGGCTCCTCGCGGGAGAAGAAAAAGAAGCGATAATTCCGGAACTGGAAGATCGTCGGGCTCATCCGGAGAAGATTACCCGGTAGCCCATGCCTTGATTTTCTTGCGCACTTCCTCGGCGGGCACGGTCGGTTCGTTGACCAAGGAACGGATGCCCTCGTCGAGGGCGGCAAGCATGGCGGGCGTGGTGTCAGGCATGAGCCGGGCGGCGATCCAATCGCCCACCTCGCGCAACTGCTCAGGCGGCAGGCGGTCGAGCGCAGCTTCGATTTCGGGAACGGTGCTCATGGCAAAAACGGTGCAGAATTTCTGGCCGGAGGCAACTGCGCGGTGGGGCGGTTCGGTCGCGGTGCTCAGTCAAGAGTCAAGACCTGACGTGCTACGGGTCGACTCATCTTTCCGCTTTCGTAGACGACCCTACCGGCGACGATCGTCGTCTTCACGCGGCCGGTGAGTTTCTGGCCGGACCAGGGAGAATTCAGGGACTTACTGAAACCTTTCTTCGCGTCGTAGAGCCAGGTTTCGTTGGGGTCGAAGATGCAGACGTCGGCCGGGGCGCCGGTGGCGAGGGTGCCGGCGGGGAGCTTGAGGAGGTTGGCGGCCTTGCGGGTCATCAGGTCGATGACGAAGGGGAGCTTGAACTTGTTCTGCTTCACGAGGACGTCGAGGCACACGGGCAGGGCGGTCTCGAGGCCGGTGATACCGTTGGGCGCGTAGTCGAATTCCTTGTCCTTCTCGTCCGGGGCGTGCGGGGCGTGGTCGGTGCCGATGCAGTCGAGCGTGCCGTCGCGCAGGCCGGCGATGATCGCCTTGCGGTCCTGCTCGGTGCGCAAGGGCGGGTTCATCTTGAAGTTCGTGTCGTAGGTGCCGAGCGCCTCCTCCGTGAGGGCGATGTGGTGCGGCGTGGCCTCGGCGGTGACGTTGATGCCGTCCTTCTTCGCCCGGCGCACGAGCTCGACCGACATGGCCGAGCTGATGTGCTGCATGTGGATGTGCGCGCCGGAGTAGGCGGAGAGGATGATGTTGCGCGCGACGATGATGTCCTCGGCGGCGTGCGGCCAGCCCTTGAGGCCGAGGCGGGTCGAGACGGTGCCCTCGTTCATGACGGCGCCCTTGGTCAGCGACTCGTCCTGACAGTGATCGAGCACGGGCAGGTCGAACATCTTCGCGTATTCGACGGCGTTGCGCATGAGCTGGTTGCTCTCGACGCAGAGGCCGTCGTCGGTGATGGCCACGACGCCGGCCTTCTTGAGCGAGCCGTGCGGGGCGAGCTGCTGGCCCTTCATGCCGACGGTGATGCAGCCGGTCGGGTAGACGTGGACGGCGGCCTTGCGGGCGGCGTTGTTGATCAGCTCGATGGTGCCGGCGTTGTCCGCAACCGGCGAGGTGTTCGGCATGCAGACAACGGTCGTGAAACCGCCGGCGGCCGCAGCCTGGGAGCCGGTGAGGATGTTCTCCTTGTGCGTCTGGCCGGGCTCGCGGAAATGGACGTGGATGTCGACCAGGCCCGGGCACACGACGAGGCCCTTTGCGTCGATGACTTTGGCGGATTTCTTCTGCGCTGCGGTGAGGCTGGCGGCGATTTTGCCGTCGGCGATGAAGATATCGCCGACCTTGTCCCGCTTGGTGGCGGGATCGATGACGCGGCCGTTTTTGATCCAGAGAAAAGACATGGGAAAGGCTTAGACAGAATTAACAGAATGGACAGAATTCAGACAGAGTGGGTTTTGGGTATTCTGTTAATTTTGTTCATTCTGTCGAAAATCATTCCAGCGGGGTGAGGACGTGCTCCGGCTGGCCGCCGGCGCAGAGGTAGAGGACTGCCATGCGGACGGCGATGCCGTTGGTCACCTGCTCCAGGATGACGCTGCGCGGGGAATCGGCGAGGTCGCTGTCAATTTCGACGCCGCGATTGATCGGGCCCGGGTGCATGATTATGGCGTCGGGCTTGATCCACTCGGCGCGGGTCTTGTTGAGGCCGAACATGCTCGTGTATTCGCCGACCGATGGGAAGTGGCCGGCGGCCTGGCGCTCGTGCTGGATGCGGAGGAGCATGACGACGTCGGCGTCGCTCAGGGCGGAGCGGAGGTTGTGCGAGACCTTGACGCCGAGGGACTCGAACCAGTGCGGGACGAGGGTGGACGGGCCGACGATGGTGACGTCGGCGCCGAGCTTGGTGAGGGCGTGGATGTTGGAGCGGGCGACGCGGCTGAAGAGGATGTCCCCGAGTATGACCACCTTGCGGCCCTTCAGGCTGCCGAGCTTCTCGCGCATCGTGAAGACGTCGAGCAGGGCCTGGGTCGGGTGCTCGTGGGCGCCGTCACCGGCGTTGACGACCGGGATGCCGAGGACGCGGCTGAGATAGAGAGGGGAGCCGCTGGCCGAGTGGCGGAGGACGATCATGTCGGCGTGAAGCGCCTGGATGTTCTGCGCGGTGTCGCGGAGGGTTTCGCCCTTGGTCGTGCTCGAGGCGGCGGCATCGAAGGAGATGACCTCGGCGCTGAGGAGCTTGGCGGCCATCTCGAAGGAGATGCGGGTGCGCGTGCTCGGCTCTAGGAAGAGGTTGACGATGGTCTTGCCGCGGAGGGCTGGGACCTTCTTGACCTTGCGGTCGAGGATGCGGCGGAAGGCGCCGGCGGTGGCCAGCACCTGCTCGATCTCGGCGCGGCTGAGCTCCTCGATGGTGAGAAAATGTTTACGATGCCAGGGCATGCGGAAGTGAGAGGGAAAGTGAAAGGGTCAGGTGACCGGAAGAGGGCGTGCAGGGATTTTCGTTTTTTGATTCTCGATTTTCGATTGGATCGAATCGCGCGCGGGTTTGTGCGCATCGAGCGAGACGACAATTTTTTCGGCTTCCGTGGCAGCCACGGTGAGGCCGGTGTAGTCAGCCGAAACGGGCAGCCGGCGGCCGCCGCGATCAACAAGGACGGCCAGCTCGACGCGGGTGGGGCGGCCGTGGTCGAAGAGCTCGTCGAGGGAGGCCTTCACGGTGCGGCCGGAGTAGAGGACATCATCCACGAGGATCACGGTCGCGCCGTTGACGTCGTGCGGGATGATCGTCGGCGAAAACTCCTTCGGGATCGGGTTGCGGCCGATGTCGTCGCGGTGAAACGAGATGTCGATGGTGCCGGTGCCGGGCCGGAGGCCGGCCTTTTTCAGGCGCTCGTTCTGCGGAAACATGAAGCGCTTTGCCTCGTCGTCGTTCTCGGTCTTGAAGGCGTGACGCGTTTTGATTGCTTCGGCACGCACCGGCGCCGGCCGGGCGTTGATCTCGTCCAGCAGGCGCTTGACGTTCGGGTA
>DAORVZ010000211.1:0-4681 GCA_035434005.1 Lacunisphaera sp. | reverse complement strand
TCGCCGAAAAAATCGGCAATATCTTTTTGGAAAATGCTGACCGATCCGTAGCTGTCCTTGGACAGGTAGGTTTCCAGCGACAAGTCATAGTTGCTGGCTGTCCACGGCTTCAGGCCTGTCTCCACGACCGTGATCGGCCGGTTGCCGTTGGCGTCATCCGCTGTCGCCACCGCCGCCCGCGGCATGATGTATTGCATATCGGGCCGAGCGATTGTGCGCGCAAACGCCAGCCGCATCGTGAACCGATCGCTCAGCCTGTAGCTGGCGTTCAGGCTGGGATAGAGACTGCCGTAATCACCCTCGGAGACCAGTCCGAGCAACTGGTTCCGCAGCGGCCCCTTGGTTGTGTCGGAGGTGTGCTCGTAGCGCGCGCCCGTGACAACATTGAGACGATTCTCCAGCAGCCGGAAGTCGGCCCGGAGGTAGACGGCCGAGACACTCTCTTTTACGCGGTAGGTGTTGTTGATCTTGTTCTGTGCGTTGGTCGGTTGCTCGGTGAAATACTCCGGGTGCGCCTGGACCAACTGGTAGACCAGGGTCGGGCTGATCCGCTGGATCCTGGAGCCCGCGATCGGCGGCAGGTAGGAGAACATGGCCGGGTCTACGATGCCGTAGGCCGAGGCCTGCCGCACGGCCGCGCTCGCCCCCGAGCGGAAGTTGTAGCCCTTGGTGTTCCAATCCGACCGCTGCCGCTCCTCACTGAGCAGGAAACCAAATTTGAGCATCGTGAGTCCGCTGGTGCCGAAGTCGCGCTGGAGATTCGCACTCAGACCCTGGCGGGTATTGCGGAAACTCAGGTCGGTATTCGTAATCGAGGCCAGCGAATACAAATTCCCGTTGCCCCAGTCGATAGGCGTGCCGGCACTCGTCACAGTCAGCCGCGCCGGGACATTGCTGCCCAGTTTGTCGGGGTCTGGCGCGATGCCGTCGCCGCGGATAGCCACTCCCGCGAGATTGGCGACCGCGGTGCCTGTGTAGCCATCGTTATCGTAGTTCTGCACCAGCGTGCTGGAGAACGAATAGCCGGCGTCGAACTTATAATCGCGTCCCCGGTATTCGTATTTGAGGCTCGCCGTCTCGTTGGAGTTGTCACGCTCGATGAACCCGTTTGCCTGCTGGAGGGTGCCGCCGCCGGTGCCCGAGACAAAATCGGGCCCGCCTGTGACGCCCGTGCCGTAGGTCGACACAAAGACATCGGCCACCGCCTGCGAAGCCGCCCGCTCGCGAGCCTGATAGGAGGCGCTGATCAACGAGTTCGCACCCAGCTTGTAATCCGCCTTGATCTGCCCGGAACGGATCGAGGAGACCTGCGGGACGGCGCGGTAGCGTGACGTGGTCTGCAGATAGGTGGTGGAGTTCCAGGTCGCGATCGAGGTATCGTTATGGATGAAGCGCAGGATCTGAGAACCCGATACGGAGATCGCCAGCCGGTCATTCACCGGCTTGAGGTAAGAGAAATTGAACGAAGGCAGGATGTGGCCGGCCGTCTGCGTGTCCCCGAGAATGGGGATCGGCATGCCGATATCGCGGCCCCGGAGCTCCCACGGATAGTCTCCGCGGAATGTGCTATAGACGTTGAAGGTGAGCAGCGGTTTGCGGCGATTCAGCGCGCTGTTGCTGATGATGTTGACCGTGCCGCCGATGCCGCTGGCCGGCTGGTCGGGGGTGGGCACCTTGGTAACCTCAATGCGCGAGATGTTGTCCGTGCCGACCATCGAAAGACTGGTGCCCCGGGTGGCGCTGGTGGTCTCGCCGCCTGCGAGCATCATGCCGTCGCTCATGATGTTGGTGGTGTTGCTTGGCATGCCCCGCACTGAGACCCCCACAGGGATGGAGGCGGAGTAGTCTACCGACACACCGGGAATGTGCTTCAGGAATTCGCCGAGGTTGCCGTCGCTGGTGTAGCCGTATTCATCGAAGGCCACCACGTTCTTGATATTGGCGGCGTTGCGCTGCTCATTGACCGCCATGTTCCGGGCGCTCATCTCGCGTTGCTCGACCACCGAGAACTTCTCCAACTCAAGCACCTTGCCAGATGCATCCGGCGACAAATTGGCAAGATTGATCTCCAGGTTTGCGGTGCCGCCGGAGGTGACCACGACACCTGTGGAACTCGCCGCCAGGCCCGGATAGCGAGCCTGGATTTGCGCCTTTCCTGCTGGCACATTGCGCAGTCGGAATGTGCCGCTTTCGTCGGTGAGCGCCTCGATCAAAGTGCCCTCCACCTTGACGCTGGCGTTATAGAGATAACGGTCGCCCGCCGCATCATAGACCCGGCCGACCACTGTGCCGGTTTGGGCCTGCTGAGCCCGGACCTTCTGCGGAACGAATACCAGCAGCGCCACAGCAAGGGCGACGAAGCCCCGTTTGAGGAGCCGGGAAAGCGACAACCATATCTGAGGCTGCGGCACAGGAACTGACAATGTTTGGTTTTTCATGGGGTAGGGTGGTCTGAACCGATATGGAGCTACTGCAAGGAACCGGCCGAGACCGGTTACTTTCCGGTGTCTTCGTAGCAGCTTCATTGCAATATTCAGGTAAAACCCACTGGTTACATTGGCTGACAAGTGCCCAGGGCCTAGGGGCCGTGCGGCACGGCGCATGGCGGCAAAGCAATGATGGAGAGCATGCGAAAGGTCGTCCCGCCAACCACAAACCACTGTCCTAGTGGACCACCGGATTGCCATGCGGCTTCTCCGAGGCCTGTCCGGAAGGCAGGCGAAGCACGCCTGCGGATTATTTTTTAGCGGACTTCACCTCAAGCAGCCAGGAGTGTTCTCGCAGGAACTCCAGAAGCAGATCGGCGACCAGTTGCTGTCCGGCTTGATTCGGATGAATACCGTCGCTCAAGAGGCTGTTTTCAGGGTTAGCCCGATGATGGGCGTCATACGCAGCCATCACATCCAGCATCGGCACTTCCAGTTCCTTGGCGACCTGCCGCATTTCCTCTGCAAAAGGCCTCAGGTTGAGATTGAAGCCGTCCGGGTCATCCACCTGATAGGGCGGCTTCCCATAAAGCTCCCGCATTTTTTCCGACCACTGCTTCGGATTCGGCGTCATGAACATCACCTGCCCGTGCTGCCGCCTGATCTCCGCCACGAAATATTCCAAGTTCTTCCGATATGTTTCCTTGGTCACACGAGTATGGGTCACGGGTGGATCCTTCCACACGTCCATTGCGGAGTCATTGATGCCAAACTGGATGACGACGAGGTCGGGCTGCTTCGCCAGCACGTCGGCGGCCAGACGCTGTCGGGCGTGTTCCGTGGTGTTGCCCCGGACACCAGCGTTGATGATCTTCACCGTCACGCCCAGCTCCGCCGCCAAGCGGGGTGGAAGCAGCTCCGCATAAACCGACAACGGTGGCCGGGCCGCCGTGGTTGAATCTCCAAACGCAACGATCACAGTTTCCGCAGCCGGAAGCGGCGCGGCAGCGGAGCCGGCCCCCAGTAGGAACAATAACAGTCGTGGGATATTCATGTGGATTGCACAGGTTGTTCACGAACTTGGCGGCCTCTGGCACAGAGACAAGCGCGCCACTCTGGACAACCGACTTTACCAGCGCGCGTGGTCGCTCTGAGGTTGCCGCCGGAAACGATATGCCAAGTGTGTCGTCACGCCGGCGTTCGATCAGCTGCCGAAGTCCCCTCCTCTCGCTTTTTTAACCCGGATCTGCAAAAACACCTGCCATGCCCGCGCGACCCAACATCCTGCTTTTGCTCAGCGATCAGCATCCCGCCTTCATCGCCGGCTTCGCCGGTGACCAAGTGGTTCACACCCGGCACCTCGACGCCCTGGCGGCTAGCAGCGTGCACTGCGCGGCCGCGTTGTGCGCCTCCCCGGTCTGCACGCCTTCTCGCATGTCCATGCTCACGGGCAAGGAGCCCCATCACTGCGCAGCTTGGAACAACCACTGGATGATCTTCCCGGAGCACACAACTTGGCCCGGGCATTTCGCAGCGCATGGCTACACCACGGCGCTGGTGGGCAAGATGCATTTTGGTGGCCGCGACCAATACCAAGGATTCCAGCATCGGCCCTACGGGGACCTGCGACACGGTCTCGGCCACCAGCCCGAGCCGATCGACCTGTTTCCCGGCTATGCCCATGTGCGCAGCGCCGGGGTGAGCGAAATACCCGAGAGTATGATGCAAGACGTGGTCGTTGCCCGCGAAACCCAGGCTTTTCTGCTGGAGCACCAGAGCCTGCATCCGGACAAGCCCTGGTTTGCCTGCGCCTCGTTCTCCCGACCGCACAGCCCGCTGACCGCCCCCGGACGCTACATCCGGCGCTACCGCGACAAAGTTCCACAGCCAGCTCTAGCCGCAGGCGAGCCGGAAAGCCTCGAAAGCTTCGCGCGGATCGCCATCCCCTCGGATCATCCTTCAAAGGAGGAGGAGCAACGCGCGCTAGAGGCTTACTATGCAAGCATCGACTTCCTCGACGATTGCATCGGCGAACTCCTCACCGGGCTCCGGCAAGCCGGACTGCTCGACAACACTATCATCATCTACACCTCCGACCACGGTGACATGATCGGCCGGCACGGGCTCTGGGGCAAGCGGGTTTACTACGAGCCCTCGGTGGCGGTGCCGCTGCTGATCTCCGGCCCCGGCGTGAAACCGGGCCGGCACGTCTGGCGTGACCCGGTCTCGTTGCTCGACCTTTTTCCCACCACCTG
>DAORVZ010000210.1:0-4684 GCA_035434005.1 Lacunisphaera sp. | reverse complement strand
CAGACCCTGCAGGCCTCCGTCCTGCACGCGGTGGACGAACACCGCCTCGAGGAGCTTTTTGTCCGCATCGGCGCCATGGACCTCGGCACGTTCTGGAAAATCTCCGCCCAGGACAACATCCCCGCCAGCCAGTCCCTGATCATCCTCGGCGACCGGCGCGACGTCCAGCAGCGCGCCATCGAGCTCGGCATCCGCGCCCTGATCATCAGCGGCAACCTCCCGGTCGAGCCCGCCATCCTCACCCTCGCCCGGCAGCAGGGCGTCAGCATCTTTGTCAGCCCGCACGACACCGCCACCACCGCCTGGTTCGTTCGCACCGCCGCCACCATCGAAAGCCTCGTCGAGCGGAAATTCACCGCGCTGAACACCGACACCCGCATCGCCGAGGTGCGGCGCAAATTCGCCCAGGGCGGCCCCGCGGCCATGATCGTCACCGCCGACGACGGCACCCTGCAAGGCGTCCTCACCAAGACCGACCTGCTCAAGCCCGTGCCCACCCGCCTCGTGCTGGTGGACCACAACGAGCTCACGCAGGCCGTGCCCGGCGCCGACGAAGTCACGATCACCGAGATCATCGATCACCATCGCCTCGGCCCCATGGCCACGCCACAGCCGATCCTCTTCCTCAACGAGCCCGTCGGCTCCACCTGCACCATCGTCGCCGATCTCTTCCGGCGCCATGGCTTCAAACCCACCGCCGATTTGGCCGGCCTCATGATGTCCGGCCTCATCTCCGACACGCTTCTGCTCCAAAGCCCCACCTCCACGCCCAAGGACGCCGAGATCCTCGCCTGGCTGGAAAGCCACGCCGAGGTGAAGGCCAAGGCCCTCGCCAAGCTCATCTTCAGTTCCGGCTCCGTCATCCTCGCCAGCTCCCCAGAAAAAGTGGTTCGCGCCGACTTCAAGGTCTACGACGAGGAGGAGGTGCGCTTCGCCGTCTCCCAGGTCGAGGAACTCGGCTTCGACAATTTCTGGCAGCACGCCAAGGCCCTGACCAAGGCCCTCGGCGAACTCCGGGCCGACGAGAAACTGGCCTTCGCCGTGCTGCTCGTCACCGACATCAACACGCAGAACTCCCTCATGCTCGTGAAGGCCGACGCCGAGCTCATCCGCCGCATCTCCTACGCGCACATCGAGCAGGATGAGATCTTCGACCTGCGCGGCGTCGTCAGCCGCAAGAAGCAGCTCATCCCCTACCTCACCAGCCTGCTCAAGGAGATGCAGGCCGACGGCGTCAGCCCCGTCGCCAAGGGCCGGACCCATCCGCCCCACGCCAAGGGCCACTGATCTCGCCCGCACCGGTGCGCCCCCCCGCACCCGTTTCCCGCCAAGCGGAGTTTGTAACCTATTGGGTTACTTTGCTTCCGCGGGCACATCCGCCGGCGTGTTCCAACTGCTCAGCACGCCCGCCCACTCGCGCGGCGTCTCCCACAAACGGAGCCGACCCTGTGCCGCCTCCTCACGCGCCCACTGCTGCACGGCCAGCCTCCCGGCCGCCAATGCGGCGTCCGCCGAGGCCGCGAGGATGGTGGGATAAACAGCCGCAAGCGGTTCGCACTGCCCAGCCTGCACCGGCACCACTCCGCGCCCGGCCGTCGCCAGCCCCACCAGTTCCCGCAAGTGCCCGGCCTGCACCACCGGCATGTCCACCGCGAGCACGAGCACCAACCCCGCCGGCGCCGCGCGCAAGCCGGCCGCTATCCCCGCGAGCGGCCCGGCGTCCAGCATCAGGTCCGGCACGAACTGAACCCCCGGCAAGGCGCTCTCGCGCTCGGCGCGGATCGAGACGAGCACCGTGGTCGCGCCTGCCTCACGCAGCACCTCGACCTGCCGCTGCAACAGCGGGCGCCCATCCGGCAGGATCAGCCCCGCCTTGTCGCGGCCCATGCGGGACGAGTGTCCGCCGGCAAGAATCAACCCGCTCAACATGGCGCGGAATCCCCTTTCAGGCCGCCCGGGCTCATCGGGCCGGTGCCAGCCGGCCCGCATAAACATTCAGACGGTCATCGCGCAGGAAACCAACCAGCGTCTGGTTGTTCGCGCGGGCAAACTCGGCCGCGAGGCTGGTCGGCGCGGAGATGCCCGCGACCACCGACACGCGCGCCGCGAGTGCCTTCTGCATGATTTCAAAGGACACCCGTCCGCTCACCAGCAGGATGTGCCGCCCCAGCGGCAGCCAGCCGGCCCGCAGCGCATGGCCCAGCACCTTGTCCATCGCATTGTGCCGGCCCACATCCTCGCGGGCCACGAGCAGCGTGCCGCGTTCGTCAAAGAGCGCCGTCGCGTGCAGGCCACCGGTGTCTTTGAAGATGGGCTGCGCCCCGGCCAGCTGCGCGGGCAGCGTTTGCAGCAGCCGGGCGGAGACGCGCAGCGGCCTGGTGATTTTCGGAAAATGCTGCCGGACAGCCGCAATGGTCGCCTTGCCGCACAAACCGCAGCTCGAACCGCTGAAAACGTGGCGGGTCAGCGATTCGAAATCCACTCGCACGTTTTTGGCGAGGATCGCCTCGATCACATTGCCCGCCTCCGCGCGCCTCGTCGTGCGGCATTGCAGGAAATCGTAGATGTCATCCGGCGAGCGCACCACGCCCTCCGTAAGCAGGAAGCCGGCCGCGAGGTCCGCATCGTGACCCGGGGTGCGCATGATCACGGCCACCGCCTGGCCGCGCACGCGCAATTCCAGCGGCTCCTCCGTGGCCAGCACATCGGGTGTGAGTTGCGCGGCCCGCCCGGCCCGCACGCGGCGGACGAACCAGTTTTTTGTCAGCGCGGCCGGCGTCACGGGGAGACCTCAACCCGCACCCGGGCGTTGTAGTCCGGCACGCCGCTCAGCGCGTCCACGCGTCCGCGGTGCACGATCACGTTGCCCTCCGGCCAGTGGATTTGCAGATTGCCGGGCGCCAGCGCGGCGAGAAAGACCGTGCCCTCGTAGCGCCCGAGGTCGTTGCACAGCGCGATGCGGTCACCCTGCTTGAGGTGCAGCCGCGCGGCGTCATCGGGATTCATCAGCACCGCCTCCCGCGGCGCGCCGTTAAGCGGGTCCACGTCGGCATAGATGAGGGTGTTGAACTGCTTCCCGCGCCGGGTGCTGACATGAAAGCTGCCGTCCGTGGGCCGGGCCGCAGGCAGATCCACAGCCCGCAGATGGGCCCGGCCGTCGGAGGTGGCGCAAAACCCGTCGCGGCAGAGCTGCCGGCCGCCATATTGAAAGGCATCGCCGGTCTGCTTGAGGTGCTGCACGCCGTCATAAAACGGCACGACGCGGGCAATCTCCTCGCGCAGGGCCTGGCCCGTGACCCCGCGCAGGCACGCGGCGCGCTCCGGGAACGCAGCCGCCGCCACGTCGAAGAGGATTTTCCACTCGGCCCGCGCCTCGCCGACCTGCCGAGGGATCTCCGGCGTGAACATCACGCGCCGCTCGGTGCTGGTCTCGGTGCCGCCATCGTCCTGCTCGTAGCGGGTCTTGCCGGGCAGCAGGAGCACGGCCTCGCCGGGCTCGATGAACATCTGGTCCGTCACGATGATGTCCTGGTGGATGCGCAACGGCACCCGCGCCAGCGCGGCGCGGACGTATTCCGGCTCGGGCAGCGTTCGGAGGAAGTTGCCGCCGAGCAGATAGAACACCTCCAGTTCACCGCGTGCCGACGCCTCGACCATTTCCGTCGTGGTCATGCCGGGCCGGTCGGGCACCGGAAATCCATATTGCGCGCTGAGGGCGGCCGCGTTGGCCGTCGTGACCGGCAGGCCACCCGGGAGGGCGGTCGCATAGGCCCCCATCTCGGCCCCGCCCTGCACCGAGGAGTGCCCGCGGATCGGCATGACGCCGCAATAGTCCCGCCCGAGAAATCCGCGCGCCAGCGCGACATTGAGGATCATCTGCACGGCGTCGCCGCCAAAGGCATGCTGGGTGATGCCCATGCTCCAGACAAACACGCCCGAACGGGCGCGGCCGATCAGGTCGGCCAGTTCCTCGATGCTGCTTCGCGGCAGGCCGCTGCCGGCCTCCAGTTCCTCCCACGACAATTGGTGGGCGCGCGCCTCGACCTCCGCGAAGCCGGTCGTGCAGCGGTTGACAAAATCCCGGTCGACCAGGCTCGCCGCGAGCAACCGCTTGAGCACCCCGTAGAGCAGCGCAATGTCGCCGCCTTGCGCGACCGGAAACCAGTGATCGGCCAGGTTCGTCCCGAACAGCGCGCTGTCCGCCTCGGATGGCACCCAGTAGCGCTTCATGCCGGGCTCGAGGTAGGGATTCACCAGCACGATCTTCGTGCCCTTCTTCTTGGCGAGGTGCAGGTATTTCGTGCTGACCGGCTGGTCATTGGCCGGGTTCGACCCGAAGAACACGACCAGGTCCGTGCCCATCCAGTCGCTGTAACTGCAGGTCGAGGCGCTTAGGCCGATGGTCTGCTTCATCGCGACCGTGGAGGGCGCGTGGCAGATGCGCGCGGCGTTGTCGATGTGGCTGGTGCCGAGGAAACGCGCCGCCTTCTGGCCGGCGTAATACACCTCGTTGGTGATGCCGCGCGCCGTGAGGAAGAACGCCACGCGGCGGGGATCCGCCGCGCGCAGCTTCGTCCCTGCCAGCGCCAGCGCCTCATCCCACGTGATGCGCGCGAAGCCTTTCTCGCCCCGCCGCCGCAGCATCGGATGCGCCAGCCGGCCGAGGTGGCGCAACTGCCGGTTG
>DAORVZ010000209.1:0-4705 GCA_035434005.1 Lacunisphaera sp. | reverse complement strand
CGTGAGGAGCGGGCTCGTGTTCGCGCTCGCGCCGAGCACCTTCTTGATGCGCTCGGTCTCTATGAGATCGCAGCCGAGGCCGATCAGAACGCCGCCGGGAGGAAGGGTGATCATGAGGAAAGTAGCGGGTAGCGAGTAGCGGGTAGCGAGTAGAAATTCAACGGGATCATTTGTGGTCGGTCGTCATGCTCACTACTCGCTGTTCGATGCCCGCTGCTGTTACGGGTTCATCAGCGCCTTCATGGCGCGCACGGCTTCGTCGATTCCCGTGACTAGGGCCCGACTAATGATGCTGTGGCCGATGTTCAGCTCGTGCAGGTGCGGGATGGTGCGGACCTCGGTGATGTTGGTGTAATTGATGCCGTGACCGGCGTTGGCAACCAGCCCGGCGGCGTGGGCGAGCTTCGCCCCGGCCACCAGCCGGGCGAATTCCCCCGCGCGGCCGGCATCATGGTAATGATTGGCGTAGGCTCCCGTGTGCAGCTCTATCCACGGAGCCTGCAAACGGGCGGCCATCGTGATTTGCTCCGGATCCGGGTCGATGAAGAGGCTGGTCTTGATGCCGGCGGCGTTCATGGCGTCGATGACGCGGGCGACTTTGTCGCTGTGCTGCACGACGTCGAGACCGCCCTCGGTGGTGATTTCCTCCCGGCTCTCGGGCACGAGGCAGACGGAGTGCGGCTTCAGTAGGAGGGCGAACTCCGTCATGGCCGGAGTGCAGGCCATCTCGAGATTGAGGCGGGTGCTGCTTGACCGGCCGAGACGCCGGACGTCCTCGTCCTGGATGTGCCGGCGATCCTCCCGGAGGTGGACGGTGATGCCGTCGGCGCCAGCCTTTTCACAGCGGAAGGCCAGCTCGACCGGATCCGGCTCGATGGCGCCGCCATGGGTGGCCGCAGCCGAACGGTAGCGGGCCTGGCGCAGAGTAGCCGCGTGGTCGATGTTGACGCCAAGGAGGATCATGGAGCTGGCAACATACTGAAATGGGGAATGCTGGGAATCAGGAAATACAGCGCCTCGGGCGGTTTCTGCCTTCCCGTTTTTCTGAGTTCCACCTTGATTGTCCCGATGTCCGCGACTCCGCCCCCGAAAGAAAACCTGCTGCTGAACATCGCCTGCAACGTGGTGGCTCCTGGCCTGATGCTCACGAAGGGGGCCAAGCTGCTCCAGCTGGAGCCCAAGGTGGCGCTCGTGGTCGCCCTCGCCTTCCCTCTCGGCTACGGCCTCTACGACTTGGTCAAACGGCGGAACTTCAACTTCCTGTCGGCGCTCGGTTTCACCAGCACCCTGGCCACCGGCGGGCTCGGCCTGCTGAAGCTGGCGCCGTTTTGGTTCGCGGTGAAGGAGGCGGTGGTGCCAACGCTCATCGGCTTGACGGTGATCATCTCACAATGGACGAAGAAACCGCTGGTGCGCTCGCTGCTCTTCAACGAGCAGGTGATCGACGTGCCGCGCGTGGAGGCGGCGCTGGACGCCCGCGGCCACCGGGCGGACTTCACCCGGCTCCTGCGGGACTCGAGCTGGGTGCTGGCGGCGTCATTCGCCATCAGCGCGGTGCTGAACTTCGGCCTGGCGCGTCATCTCATCACCGCGATGCCGGACACGACGGAATTCAACGATCAGCTCGGCAAAATGACTTGGATGAGCTGGCCGGTGATCGTGGTGCCGAGCATGGCGATCATGATGTTCGCGCTCTGGCGCCTGCTGAAGGGCCTCGAAAAACTCAGCGGGCTAACAGTGGATGAAATCCTGCGGCAGCCGCCGGAGAAGAAGGAGTGAGTGCAGTAGTGAGATCGCGGATCTCGCCTGATTCATTGACGGGGTCAGCGACCCCGCCCCCCCTCAACCGCGCTGGGCCATCGGCACGTAGTCGCGCTTGACCGGGCCGACGTAGATCTGGCGGGGGCGGTAGATGCGGCCCTTGGGGTTCGAGGCGACCTCGCGCCAGTTGGCGATCCAGCCGGGGGCCCGGCCGATGGCGAACATGACGGTGAACATGTTGGTCGGGATGCCGAGCGCGCGGAAGATGATGCCCGAGTAGAAATCGACGTTCGGGTAAAGCTTGCGCGAGATGAAGTAGTCGTCCTTCAGCGCGGCCTGTTCGAGATTCTGGGCGATGTCGAGCAAGGGGTCGGACTGGCCGAGTTTCTTGAGCACCACGCCGCAAGCCTCGCCAATGACCTTGGCGCGGGGATCGAAGTTGCGATAGACGGCGTGACCGAAGCCCATCAAGCGGTTGCTCTTGCTGCCTCCCTTGGCGGCGGCGATGAAGCGGGTGCCGTCGTCGCCCTCGTCGTGGATGGATTGGAGCATCTGCATGACCGCGGCGTTGGCCCCGCCGTGGAGCGGCCCGGAGAGCGCGGCGATGCCGGCGGCGAGCGAGGTGAAGAGGTTGGCGCCACTGGAACCAACCATGCGGACGGTCGAGGTGCTGCAGTTCTGCTCGTGGTCGGCGTGCATGAGCAGGATGAGATTGAGCGCGTTGGTGACCTCGGGGATGGCGGCGTAGTCCTGGTAGGGCTCCGAGAACATCAGGTGCAGGAAGTTGTCGCAGAAGGGCAGGTCCTTCGGGTGCATGAAGGGCAGGCCGCGGGTGTGGCGGTAGATCATCGCCCCCAGGGTGCGGATCTTGGAGATCGCCATGGCGGCGGACAGGTCGAACTGCTGCAGGTCTTTCTCGAAATTATTGGTGGCGAGATCGGGGTAATAACCGGCCAGCGAGGCGACCAGTGACGCCAACATGGCCATCGGCGGCGTGTCCTTGGGATAACCCTCGAAAAGGCGCTGCATCTGGGTCTCGACGTGGGCGTTCTGCCTGAGCAGGTTGCCAAATTGCTTGCGCTGTTTGGAGTTGGGCAACTCGCCGTAGATGACCAGATAGGCGGTCTCGACAAAGGTGCTGTGGGCCGCGAGCTGATCGATGGCGTAGCCGCGATGGCGCAGGATGCCGTTGTCGCCATCCAGGAAGGTGATCGCGCTCTCGCAGGAGCCCGTGTTGCCGTAGCCCTGATCGTAAAAGATGTAGCCGGTGTCCTTGCGTAGGTTGCGGGCATCAATGGCTTTCTCGCCCTCGGTTCCCGTCATGATGGGGCAGGCGATTTCCTTGTCGTCGATTTTCAGGAGGGCGGGAGTAGACATGGCTGATGGAAAAAAGCACAAATCGGTCCCGTTGCAAAGCAAAGCCGTGCCATTTCCGGTGCTCCGTCCGGACAGCAGACAGGCTAACGGGCCCCAGCAGTGACAGCCGCGCCCGCTGAGGGCGCCTTAATTCGCGCGCAGGGCCGGCACGGCAAACTCGCTGGCGGCATGCGGTTCGTTCAGGATCACCTGCTCGAAAACCATGGTGATGACATGGCCGCTCTTGTCCCGATTGCTGACCTTGCGCGGAAACCGGACGCCTTGGACTAAAATCTCGCCCTCCTCGCGGATCTCCGTGCCGCTTTCTGTCTCTGTCCGCACCAACCGGGCGGTGGCCTTCTCGAAGTAGCGGGTCAGGGTCATGTTTTCGAGGTAGGTGAAAACCAACTTCACGCAGGCTACGCCGTCGATCATCGCGTCTCCCTCCAGCCTGGCAGAACCACGCATCCTCTCGATCCCGCTGAAAAAATTGAGGTTGTCCCAAGTCTGGGCGCGCAGCCGCTTGGTCTGGCCCTTGTCGATCAGCGAAAGCTGCCACTGGGCGGGATTTTTGGGGTTGCTGCGTTTTTGCCAGCCCTCGTAGTCATCCAAGCCGACCACTTCGATGGTCTCTCCCCCCGTGATGGTGATGAGTTGCTGCAGAGGTTTCTGGAATACGATGTCCAGCTTGCGCTGGTTGGCTCCATCCGTGTCGAGGGTGCCGAGATAGCGGATGCTGGTCACGCCCTGCAAGGCGGCCTCACTGCCCAAGCGGGCCCTGGCCCGGGCGATCCATTGCTCGGCGGTTTGAGCCGTGGCGGACAACCCACCGGTGAGGAGCAAAACGGTAGCCAGGATGAGTCGGAGTTGCATGGGTGGTGGGACAGGAGATTCAGAGGGGAGTGCCCACCACCGCAACGGGAATTTACTCCCATTCAATGGTCGCCGGCGGCTTGGAACTGATGTCCAAGACCACGCGGCTGACCCCGCGCACCTCGTTGGTGATGCGGGACGAGATTTTCTGCAGCAAGTCGTGCGGGAGGCGGGCCCAGTCGGCGGTCATGGCGTCGATGCTCTCCACGATGCGCAGGGCGATGACGTAATCGTAGGTGCGCTCGTCGCCGAAGACACCGACGGTCTTGACCGGCAGGAAGACGGCAAAGGACTGCCAGACCTTCCAGTAATGGCCGGACTTCATCATCTCCTCCTGCAACACGGCGTCGGCGTTGCGCAGGATCTCGAGCTTGTCGGCGGTGATGTCGCCCATGACGCGGACCCCGAGGCCCGGGCCGGGGAACGGCTGACGCCAGACGACCTCCTTGGGCAGGCTGAGCGCGGCGCCGACCTGTCGGACCTCATCCTTGAAGAGCTCGCGCAGCGGCTCGATGAGCTTGAGCTTCATGCGCTCCGGCAGGCCGCCGACGTTGTGGTGGGTCTTGATGAGCGAGGCGGGATTGCCGGCGATGGAGACGGACTCGATGACGTCCGGATAGAGCGTCCCCTGTCCCAGGAACTGGGCGCCGCCGATGGATTTGAGGGACTTCTCGAAAACCTCAACGAAGGTGCGGCCGATGATCTTGCGCTTGGT
>DAORVZ010000208.1:0-4721 GCA_035434005.1 Lacunisphaera sp. | reverse complement strand
CCTGCATCTCACCCAGGCCCTCGATGACCTCGGCGGCTGGCTTGGCCAGGAAACCCGCCTGCCGCTCGCCACCGGCTATGTCTGGCAACAGAACGCGACGCCCTACCGTCATCCGGCCACCTGCAATCGCGGCCAGTATCCCATTTGCTCCAGCGTCTTCGGCTACGACCCCACCGAGGATCCCATCGTGCGCCCGTGGCTCACCGATCCCAAGACCGACGCCCGCATCATCCGCCTCATGGTGTACGTGTGGCTGATGATGGAAATGGATGCAATCGACTACCTTGCCACCGTGTTCATCGAAACACCGCAAGCACCCTTCGACCTGCACCACGATCTGGCCCGCCACCTCTGGGACGAATCCCGCCACAGTCAGTTCGGTTTCCGTCAGCTGCCGAAGCTCGGCGTTGACCTCATGACCGTCGAGCACTCGCTCGACCTCTACAACATCCTCGTCCAGATGCCGCCGCACGAACGCTACGCCATGATGACGATGGAATTCGAGGCCGGCAGCTTCCCCACCAAGGCGCTCGTCATGGACCGCGTGCGCGAGTTGAACGACTTCGAGGCGGACACGCTCCTGGCCTTCGACCGCAATGACGAGCAGAACCACGTGCGCTACGGGCACCGCTGGCTGCCGGAGATCATGAAGCTGTGCGGCGATACCCGGCCCGCCGAGGAGTTTGTCCGGGCCACGCAGGCGCGTTTCGCCGAAATGGCCAATATCCACGGTGGCCGCACCCCGCACGCGCTCCCACCCGAGCGCCGCCTGACCGGGAACAAGATCCGGCAACTCGCCGGCGTGGCCTGAGCAGGATAGTCTGGCGTTATCAGTCGCGTCGGCGCTGGCGCTGAATCCGCGCGGCTGCACGTCTGGATCAATCCTCCGGCGCAGGGCGGGCACATTCCCCTGGCCAGCGCCCATCCCTCGGCCGGGTAATTTTCATTTATTTTCAGAATGATTCGTGTCGCCGAGCGTGCATATTTGCCTCCAGTTTTACACACGTTCTCTGCGTCCACCCTTTCCCACGCCTTAATATTGTGACGTCTACCAAGAAAATCTACCGCGCCGTCCTCGTTGGCACCGGCGCCATCAGCGACGCCCATGTGCGGGCCGTCGAAGCCACCCAGGGCCGTGTCACCCTCGTCGCCGCCGTCGATATCGATGCCCAGCGCGTCGGTGATTTCGCCCGCAAGCACGGCATTCCCGGCCACTACACCGACTTCACGACCATGCTGGCCAAGGAGAAGCCGGACATCGTCCTAATCGCCACCCCGCCCGCGCAGCACATGTCCATGAGCGTCGCCGCCATGGAGGCCGGGGCCTGGGTGTTGTGCGAAAAGCCGCTCTGCGGCTCGCTCGCGGAGTTCGATCTCATCTCCGCTGCCGAACAGCGCACCGGCCGCTACACGGCCTGCATTTTCCAGATGCGCTTCGGCTCATCCACTGCCCACCTCAAGCGCCTCGCCGACAACGGCCAGCTCGGCCGGCCGCTGGTGGGCGTCTGCAACACCCTCTGGTATCGCGATGTCGCCTACTACGCCGTGCCATGGCGCGGCCGCTGGGAAACCGAACTCGGCGGACCCACCATGGGCCTCGGCATCCACGCCATGGATCACTTCCTCCACCTGATGGGCGACTGGCGCAGCGTCCGCGCGGCGGCGGGCACGCTCGACCGCGCCATTGAGGTCGAGGATGTCTCGATGGCCATTGTCACCTTCGCCAACGGCGCCATGGGCTCCATCGTCAACAGCGCCCTCAGCCCCCGCCAGGAAACCTACGTCCGCCTCGACTACCAGAAAGCCACCGTCGAGCTCACCCACCTCTACGGCTACACTCGCGACAACTGGAAACTCACGCCCGTCCCGCCCGCACAGGACGACGGCCTGCTGCAGGCCTGGCAAGGATTCCCCCCGGAAGTGGGCGCCACCCACGGCACCCAGCTCAACGCCCTCGTTGCCGACATGGACGCCAAGCGCCGGCCACTGACCTCTGGCGACCAGTCGCGCCAGACCCTCGAACTGCTCACCGCCATCTACAAGTCCGCCTTCACCGGCGAGATTGTCACCCGCGGCTCCATCAAGCCCGGCGATCCCTTCTACACCGCGCTGCACGGCCACTGCGCCCCCAAGCGCGCCAAGGGCCAGCCGCCGAACGGCCACGGTTGAGCGCCGCCGCCATGACCCGCGAGCCCCTGGCATCGCGCACGCTCACCGGCTACCTCTGGGGCAGTCGCGGGCGGCTCTGGCGCGGCCTCGGCCTCGCCCTCCTCCGCTCCCTCGCGGTGGCGCCGTGCCCCTGGCTGTTCCAGCGCATGATCGATGTCGCCGTGCCGGCCCGCGACCAGGCCGCCATCCTCGAACTGGGCGGCGCGTTCCTCCTGCTCCTCGCGGCGCATTATGTCTTCTCCGTCTGGGGCGCCAACGAGATCGCCAAGGCCATGGCGCAGATGATGGTCGAGCTGCGCTCCCGCCTCTTCTTCAAGCTCCAGTTCCTCAGCTTCGGCTATCTCGACCAGCAGAGGACCGGCCGCCTCCTCTCCAAATACGCCTTCGACACGCAGAAGGTCGAGGCCCTGCTCTACAACATTCTCAATCAGTTCCTGCCAAATGTCCTCTACGGCTGCAGCATCTTTGTGATTCTCGCCTGGCTCAACTGGCACCTGGCCCTCGTGCTCGCGCTCGTCATCCCGGCCTACGCCCTCGCCAAGTGGTATTTCTTCTCCCGCATCCAAAGCAGCAACACCGCCGCCCGCCTCGCCCAGGAAAAACTCACCGGCACCGCCAGCGAATACATCTCCGCCCTCCGCCTCGTCCGCAGCTTCGGGGAGGAACGACAAGCCGAGGCCGACCTCGACCGCAGCAGCCTCGACTTCGCGCGCGAGCGGGTCGCGCAAAGCTACCTCAACGCCATCTTCGGCACCTTCTGGTATGTCAGCATCCAGGTCATCGCCCTCGTCGTCATGGCCGGCGGCGCCCTCCTCGCCATCCGCGGCACCCTTTCCTACGGCACGCTCTTCGCCTTCGTCGCCGGCCTGCCCATCGTGCTCGGCCCCATCCAGGCCTTCGTCAGCCTGAGCGAGCAATACTTCATCGGCCGCGAGAGCTACCACAGCATCAAGGAACTCCTCGATTCCGCCTACGTCGAGGAATGGCGCGGCACCCACCGCGCCGACCGCCTCCGGGGCGACCTCGTGTTCGACGGGGTGACGTTTGCCTACCCGACCGCGCCCGAGCACCCGGTGCTTCACACCATCAACCTCGCCATTCGCCCCGGTGAGCACGTCGCCTTCGTCGGCCCCTCCGGCTCCGGCAAGAGCACCCTCGTCAACCTCCTGCTCGGCCTCTACGCCCCGGGCACCGGCCGCATCCTCATCGACGGCGTGCCGCAATCCGAGTGGGACATGCGCTGGATCCGCCGCCAGCTGGCCGTCGTATTGCAGGACAGCCTGCTCCTCTCCGGCTCCATCCGCGACAACCTCCGCTTCGCCCGCGCCGACGCCACAGACGCCGAGATCCGCCGCGCCGCCCAACAGGCCAATGCCGAGGAGTTCATCCTGAAGCTGCCCGACGGCTACCACACCCTCGTCGGCGAGCGCGGCGTCTCGCTCTCAGGCGGCCAGCGCCAGCGCCTGGCCATCGCCCGCGCCCTCCTCCGCAACCCGCCCGTGCTCATCCTCGACGAGGCCACGTCCGCGCTCGACTACGAGAGCGAACGCCTGATCCAGGAAGCCCTCGACCGCCTCTGCGTGGGCCGCACCGTCATCACCATCGCCCACCGCCTCAGCACCATCCGCAACGCCTCCCGCATCATCGTGCTGGCCGACGGCTGCCTCGCCGAGGAAGGCGACTTCGCCACCCTCTCCGCCCGCGGCGGCGCCTTTGCCCGACTCGTCGCCGCGCAAAATACTGGCGATGACTCTCTCCGCCCGTAGACTCTTCCCAGTTCCTTATCCCCTGCAGGATCCTGCGTGCAGGCTCCTGCAAAATCTTCCCCTCATGAAAACCTCGCTGCTATCCCTGCTGCTCTGCCTGTCCGCCGGCCTCGCCTCCGCCCAGACCACCTTCCCCGGCCTCAAGGCCATTCTCACGGCCGCCGAGTGGCAACGCGCCGGCCTCGACCGCCTCAGCCCCGACGAGATTGGCGTCATCGACGCCGCCCTCATCCGCCAGCAGGCCGGCACCACCGCCCAGCTGCAGGGCGAACTGACCAAGGCCCGCGCCGCCGCCACCGCGCCGACCACCGCGCAACTCAACCCCAGCCTGATGCAACGCTTCGGCCTGCCCCTTTTTGACGACGGCGACTGGCGCACCATGCCCCCGCTCCGCGCCCGCTTTGCCAAATGGGAGGGCGGCAACCGCTTCCGGCTCGACAACGGCCAGGTCTGGGAAGGCAGCGAGCCCATCACCTACGATCTCGCCGGCAAGGACCTCGAGATCCAGGCCCGCCCGCACGGCCAGTTCGCCCTCGTGGTCGACGGCGTGAACACCACCCTGCGCGTCATCCGCCTGCGCTGACGATTTCGTCCTCACAGGAGGCAACGGAGGAAAGGCAGGAGACCAACGCCCACTCCCTGAATTCGCATTCCGAACAATCACTGTTCCCTCCGTTCCCTCCTGTTCAAAAACCACTCATGCTGACCCTCGCCAACGCCGAACTAACCGTCGACCTGATAGATCCCGCCGTCGAGCAAGCCCGCCTCGGGCCGCGCTACTGCTGG
>DAORVZ010000207.1:2986-4723 GCA_035434005.1 Lacunisphaera sp. | reverse complement strand
CGATCCCATCGCCACCGCCAAGGTGGAGGAGCTTATCCACGATTTGAAAAAGCAGTTCACCATCGTCATCGTGACGCACAACATGCAGCAGGCCGCCCGCTGCTCAGACCGCACGGCCTTCTTCTACCTGGGCAAGCTCATCGAGTATGCCGACACCCGCACTATTTTCATGAACCCCGCCAATCCGCAGACCGAGGCTTACGTCTCGGGCCGGTTTGGCTGATCCAAATAACTATGACCAACTTTGACGAAGAACTGCAGCAGCTGAAGGACAAGCTGCTCCTGATGGCGAGCCACGCGGATAGCGCGGTGGCGCGGTCTATCCGGGCGCTAGTCGAACGCGACGACTCGCTGGCCAGACACGTGCAGGAGGACGACACCATCCTCGACAACTACGAGATCGAAAACGACGACATCGCCGTCCACCTCCTGTCCATGGCTCCAGTGGCCTCGACCCTGCGACTGATCACGGTGGCCATGAAGATATCGCAGAATCTCGAACGGGTCGGGGACGAAGCCGTGAAGATCGCCCGCCACGCCGTCACCTTGAACGGCGAGCCGCAACTGAAGCCCTACGTGGATCTGCCGCGGATGGCGGAAATGTCGCTGACAATGCTGCGCGGAGCGCTGGACGCCTTTGTGCAGCGGCAACCCTCAGCGGCGCGCGCGATCATCCCGGAAGACAAGGCTGTGGACAACCTCAACGGCCAGTTGCACCGCGAATTGGCGAGTTTCATGGTGGAGTCGCCGTCGAATATTTCCCGCTGTCTTTCCCTCATGGTCATTTCCCGTTCGCTGGAGCGGGTGGCCGACCATGCGACCAACATCGCGGAGGAGGTCGTTTATCTTTACGAGGCGTGCGACATCCGCCATTCACAGCAGCACAAGCATGAAGCCCAAGATTCTGGTAGTTGACGACGAGCCCGATGCCCTGGAGGTGTTGGGGTTCAAGTTGCGGGAGGCGGGCTATGCGCCCGTCTTTGCCCAGGATGGTGCCCGCGCCCTTGCGGCGGTGCGCGCGGAACGTCCGGCCCTCGTCGTGCTCGATCTGATGCTCCCGGAAATTGACGGCTTGGAAGTATGCAAGATGCTTCGGCGCGACCCGGCCACGGCGGCGATCCCCATCCTCATGCTGACCGCCCGGGCGGCGGAGATGGATCGCATCGTGGGCCTGGAGCTGGGGGCGGACGACTATGTGACCAAGCCCTTCAGCCCACGCGAGCTCGTGCTGCGGATCAAGAAGCTGCTTGCGCGCCCGGCGTCGGCCGACGATGCCACGGCTCACCTGCGTCTCGGGCCGCTCGACCTCGACTCAGCCCACCACAGCGCGACGGTCAATGGCCGGGCACTCACCCTCACGGCCACCGAGTTCAAACTACTCGAGGTGCTGGCGCGCCGGCGCGGGCGCGTGCAGACCCGCGACCGCCTGCTGCAGGACGTGTGGGGCTACGAGAACCCGATCGACACCCGCACGGTCGACACGCACATCCGGCGCCTGCGGGAGAAGCTCGGCGCGGCGGCCGACCAGCTGGAAACGGTGCGCGGGGTGGGCTACCGCTTTAGCGCGAACCCCTGACCGCGCATGATCTGGATCCTGATCGCTTTGCTGGCCTTGTCCCTCGCCTCCGGCTGGGTGGCGCGGCGCGAGCGACTGGCGCGACGGCAGGACGCCGAGCAGCACGCCCGCGAACGGGCCGAGCAGGCGGCCCGGCATACGACGGCGTTGCGCGAGCGCTC
>DAORVZ010000207.1:0-2976 GCA_035434005.1 Lacunisphaera sp. | reverse complement strand
CCCATCTGGAGGCACTGTTTGACCACATGATCGAGGGCCTGCTGGTGGTCGCTGCCGACGGACGTATCCGCTTGGCCAACCGCGCGGCGGGCACTTTGTTCGGATTCAACTCCTCGGTGGTGGGCCGGCCGTTGCTCGAGGTGGTGCGCCATCACGAAATCGCCGCCGTCGTCGCCCGCCTCCAGCACGAGCGCGAGGTGCTCGGGCATGAGTTCCGCCTCGAGGGCGCGGCTCTACGGATCCTGGAAGTCAACGCCGTGGCGCTCCCGGAGTCGGCGGGGGCGTTGCTGGTCTTTCATGACCTGACGAAGCTGCGGCAGCTGGAAATGATGCGGCAGGATTTCGTGGCCAACGTCAGCCACGAGCTGCGCACGCCGCTTTCCCTGATCAAGGGGGCGGCCGAGACCCTGCTGGACGGCGGGCAAATCGACTCCGCCACGCGGGAAAAATTTCTGGGTATCATCGACCGGCACGCCAGCCGGCTCGCTCTGCTGATTGAGGACTTGCTGCTCCTCTCCGCACTGGACTCGGGCCGGATCGAGCTGCATGTGCAGCCGACGCCGCTGCGGGCGACGGTGCAGGAGGTGCTGGAGGATCTGGCGCTGGCGGCGCAGGAGCGGTGTGTGGCACTCGCCAACGAGGTGCCGGCGGCGCTGGAGGCGCGCGCCGACGGGGGCCGGTTGCGGCAGGTGCTTTCCAATCTCATCGACAATGCCATCAAGTATGGCCGCGAGCAGGGCCGCGTGCAGGTCGGGGCGACGGCGCTGGGCGCAGGCTGGGTGCAAGTCTTCGTGCGCGACGACGGCCCTGGCATCCCGGCCGAGGCCCGCGAACGGGTGTTCGAGCGGTTTTTCCGCCTGGACAAGGCCCGGGCGCGTTCGCAGGGCGGCACCGGCCTCGGCTTGGCCATCGTGAAGAACCTGGTGCTGGCCCACGGCGGGGAGGTCCGCGTGGAAAGCGCCGACGGTCGCGGCACGACGTTTTACTTCAAGCTACCGGCGGCCTGAGGTGCCTTACTTGTAGCCGAGGGCGACGCAGAGCCGCTCGGTGAGATAACCGATCAGGCCGCAGACGGGCAGGGTGAAAACCCAGGCCCAGAGGATGCGCTCGACGACGGTCCATTTCACGGCGCCGCGGCGCTTGACCGAGCCGACGCCCATGATGGAGGTGGAGATGGCGTGGGTGGTGGACAGGGGAATGCCGAGCACCGAGGCGTAATGGATGATGAGGGCGGCGGTCGTCTCGGCGGCGAAGCCGTGCACGGGCTGAAGCTTGACCATCTTGTGGCCCATCGTGCGGATGATGCGCCAGCCGCCGGCCGCGGTGCCGGCGGCCATGACGATGGCGCAGGTGACGACCACCCACTGGTCGACCACGAACTCGGGCGTGCGGAGGAAGGACGCCCCCGCGGGCAGGTCGTCGAAGGCGCCGGACGAGGTGCCGGTGAACAGGGCGAGCGCGATGATGCCCATGGTCTTCTGGGCGTCGTTCGAGCCGTGGCTGTGCGCCATGAGGCCGGCGCTGACCAGCTGGAGCTTGCCGAAGACATTGTTGACCAGCCGCGGCCGGAGCCGGTGGATCATGAGGGTCAGCAGGAACATCAGGAACGCGCCGCCGAAGAAGCCGACGAGCGGGGAGGTGATCATGGGCAGCACGACCTTGGGCCAGAGGCCGGCGGCCGCGCCCTTGGCGTCGGTCGTGGCCCAGTGCAGCACGTTCCAGTTGTCGCCCGCCGAGGCCAACGCGGCACCGCACAGTCCGCCGATGAGCGCATGGCTGGAGCTTGACGGCAGGCCGAACCACCAGGTGATGAGATTCCAGATGATCGCGCCCATCAGGCCCGAGAAGATGGTGGCCATGGTGACGACGTTGGTGTCCACGAGTCCCTTGCCGATGGTGCTGGCGACGGCGGTGCCCATGAGCGCGCCGATGAGGTTGAAGACCGCGGCCAGGGCGATGGCCTGGCGGGGCGTCAGCACCTTGGTCGAGACGACCGTGGCGATGGCGTTGGCGGCGTCGTGAAAGCCGTTGATATACTCGAATACCAGCGCCGTCAGGAGGACGATCAGGAAAATAGTCATGGAGAAGGTAAGAGCCGCTTGCACCGTTTCGGCCTGCGGGCCGGCCGGTATTTGTCCGGGCCGATCGCCCGGCCAAGGCTCAGGAGTATTTCAGCATGATCATGAAGACCACTTGGCCGGCGTCACGGGCGCGGTCCACGGCGGTTTCCACCAAGTCGTAGAGTTCCATGAGGATGAAGACCTCCTTGGCGTCGAAGGGGCCGTTGTAGAGATCCTTGACCAAGGCCAGCATGACCTTGTCGGCTTCGCCCTCGGCAAACTGGAGCTTGGCGTGGTGATCGGTGATACGCTCGACCTGCGTGCCTTTGCGCAACGCTTTCACCATCGCGACGACCGAATCAACGGCCTGTTCGAGCAGGACGACCTGCTTCTGGAGGCTGGCCCGCGGCACGCGGGCCGGGCAGATGGTCAGCCGCTCGACAATTTTCTCCACCGTCTTGGGGATGCGGTAGAGGGCGAGGGAGAGCGCCTCGATGTCCTCGCGTTCCAGCGGGGTGACGAAGGTCTTGCAGAGTTCCTCGGTGATTTCCTGGGTGATGCGTTTGTCCTTCCGGCGGGTCTGGATGATCTCATGGATGTTCGCGGCGGCCATGGTGCCGTCGTTGCTGAGGATCTTGACCAGCAGGTCGGTGCTGACGCGGGCCTCCTCGGCACTGGCTTCCAGCAAGTCGTAGAACTTATCCTCTTTTCCAAGCAGCTTCTTGAAAGAAATCATACTCCTGACCGGATACCGTAAGCCAACCCGGAGGCGAGGCGAATTTTACAAAAGTGCATCACGGCTTGCGGCGGGAAACCCGTGCGGGTTTGCCGACGACGAAGTTCAAAGAAGGATTTGACAGAAGCTGGGTGCTCATGGACTTTCTCGGCCCTTCACGGCGGCCATAGCTCAGTTGGT
>DAORVZ010000206.1:0-4726 GCA_035434005.1 Lacunisphaera sp. | reverse complement strand
GGTCGGGTCGTACTCCCAGACGTTGCCCTCTGGGTCACGGTGCATCCGCACGTGCTCCGCCGGCCCGAACCAATCCCCGTAAGCCGTCCGGTTGCGCACAAAGACCGGGCCCGCAAAAAGCGCCCCCGCCAGCACGGTCGCCAGCCCCGTCGGCCACCACCGTGCGAACGACAGCCGGTGCCGCCAAGCCAGCCAGAGGACCCACAGCAGGGCGCCCGGTGCCAAGTAGAACACCGTGCCCTTCGATCCTAGGGCCAACCCTGCGCCCGCCCCGCCAAGGACGGATCCCTCGCCGCGACGGAGCGCCGCCAACCACAGATAGAAGGCCGCAGCCAACACCCCGGTGGTGAAAAGATCGGTATGCGCCGAGGTGAATTGCGGCGCGACGTTCGCCATGCCGAAAAGCAACAGCCCCGCGCCCAGTGCGGACGCACGTGACAATCCAGTCTGTCGCGCCAACCCAATCGTGGCCCCCACTGTCAACACCCCGCCGAGCGCCTGCGCCACCGCGCCGAATTGCCAGCCCGTCGGCCGGATTGCGATGAACCACGCCATGACGAGATCCGGCACCACCGGCATGTAATTGATCCGCGGCTCATCGGCCACCACGGTCCCGATCCGGCCGTCCTGCAACCACTGGCCGATGCGCGGCAACCGATAGGTCAGCGCATCATAGACGACCGGCTCAGCCCACAACGACAGCAACAGCATCCCGCCCAGCAGCAGGAGCAACAGCATCGCCAGCCGTGCTTCCAGCCCTCCCGCCCGAAAAAATCCACCCACCTCTCCGGCCAAGCTGCGCATCGCCGCCACATCCTCGCGCCAACGGCCCCGCCGCAGCCCGATCAGGCCCAGCAGCACCGCCAGATCGGCCACCCAATACCCGGTGGCCCCGAGCCCGCCCAACGCGCCGAGCATCACCCCATTCGCGGCGATGATCGCCACGCACGACCAGACCCAGGCGATCAGCCGCTCCAGCCCGCCTGCCCCCGCCGGCAAGCATCCCCGCACCACAAGCCACGCGGCGGCCGCCACCACGGCGGCGTGCCCCGACAGAACCAACATGGCGGTGAAAGCGTTCACGCGGCGGAAAAACTCCGCCATGTCAGCCCGCCGCCCCGGACTCGGCAAGGGTTATCCCGCGCGGTGAAAGTCCGGTAAACGCCGGTCGCGGCCGGACTTCTCACTCGACAGTGTGCGCCTCCGGCGGAGAAACTTTGGGAATGAGCAGTTCCTCCACCCCGGTGCGCGTTGGCGTGATTGGCTTCGGCCAATGGGGCCCGAATCACGTCCGCAATTTCAGCACCATGGACGGGGTCGAGGTCATCCGCGTCTGTGATGGCTCCGAAGCCCGCCTCAAGGCCGCGCAAAAATTCCTCCGCGGCGTAGCCGTCACCACCGACGCCAGCCAGATCACGCAGGCCGCCGACATCGACGCCGTGGTTGTCGCCACGCCGACCAGCACCCACTACGCCTTGGTCAAGGCCGCGCTCGAGGCCGGCAAGGACGTGCTCTGCGAAAAGCCCCTCGCCCAGACCGGCGCCCAGTGCCGCGAACTCGCCGACCTCGCCGCGAAGCACGGCCGCATCCTGATGGTCGGCCACGTCTTCCTCTACAATTCCGGCGTCCTGCATCTGAAGACCGACCTTGATCGCGGCGAGCTCGGCCGCGTCTATTACATGGATGCCGTGCGCACCAACCTCGGCCCCGTCCGCAAGGACGTCGGCGCGATCTACGACCTCGCCAGCCACGACATCTCCATCTTCAACTTCCTGCTCGGCACGCAGCCGATCGAGGTTTCCGCCACCGGCCAGAGTGTGCTGCTTTCCGGCATTGAGGATGTCGGATTCCTCACCCTCTACTACCCCGGCAACATTGTCTGCCACGCGCACACCTCCTGGCTTAACCCCCGCAAGGTCCGCCAGCTCACCATCGTCGGCGACCAGAAGATGGCCATGTGGGACGACATGAACAACCTCGAGCCGATCCGCTACTACGACAAGGGCGTGACCGCCGACCACTACACCTCCTTCGGCGAGTTCCAGATGATCCTCCGCGACGGCCAGATCACGATCCCCAAGGTCAAGATGTCCGAGCCGCTGCAAAAACAGGACAGCGAGTTCATCGCCAGCGTCCGCACGCGCCGCACCCCCATTTCCGATGCCCGCCTGGGCCTCGCCGTCGTGCTGGTCATGGAGGCCGCGATGGAATCCCTCAAAAACCACGGCCGCGCGGCCAAGATCGCCCCGTTATGAGCGCGCCCGCACCCGAGTTCGCCCGCATCGCCCCGGACGTGAAGCTCGGCCGGAACGTGCGCCTCAACGCCTTCATCAACCTCTACGGCTGCACCATCGGTGATGAGTGCATGATCGGCACCTTTGTCGAGATCCAGCGCGATGTCGCCATCGGCCCGCGCTGCCGCGTGCAGAGCCACACCTTCATCTGCTCGGGCGTCACGCTCGAGGCCGACGTGTTTCTCGGACACGGCGTCATCTTCATCAACGACCGCCATCCCACCATCGCGGCCACGCTGGCCGGCAGCTGGAAAATGGAACGCACGGTTATCAGGCGCGGCGCTACCGTCGGCTCCGGTGCGCTCATCTTTGGCGGCGTCACCATCGGCGAAGGCGCGACCATCGGCGCTGGCGCCGTGGTGCTGAAGGACGTGCCCGCCGGCGCCACTGTCGCCGGCGTGCCGGCCCGGTTGCTGAAGCCGCGCGCATGAGTGCCGCGCCCGCGCTGAGCGTCGTCCTGCCCGCCTACAACGAGGAGGCGCTGCTCGACGGCTGCGTGCGCCAGCTCCACGCCGCGCTCGCGTCACTCCAGGTCGCCGCCGAGATCATCATCGTCAACGACGGCTCGCGCGACCGCACCAAGGAGATCGCCGACCGGCTCGCCGCGGACCTGCCGGGCGTCATCGCGTTGCACCAGGCCAACCAAGGCATCGGCGGGGCTTTCCGCGCCGGCACCGCCCGCGCCACCGGCGACTACCTCATCCTCTGGCCGGCCGACATGCCCGCCGAGCCCGCCGATCTTGACCCCTACACGAAGCAATTCGGCCAGGCCGATGTGATTGTCGGCGTCCGCGAGCAACGCCTCGGCTACAACCCGCTGATGCGGGTCAACGCCTGGCTATACCCCAAGCTCGTCGCCACGCTCTTCGGCCTGCGGTTGCGCGACGTCAACTGGATCCACGCCTACCGGCGCAGCTTGTTCACCCGGATCACACTCACCCAGCGCGGCATCCCCATGCTGGTCGAGGCACTCGTGCGCCTGCGCGACCTCGGCGCGACCTTCGTCGAGGTCGATGTGCAGATGAAAATCCGGCTCGGCGGTGTCGCCTCCGCCTCCCGCCTCAAGGTCATGTGGCGCACCTTGACGGGCCTGTTCACCTTCTGGAAGCTCTGGCGCGGCGATCGCCACTCCTGACTCCTCCCCCTTATGTCCGGCTCATTCAAAGTCCCCTTCCAAGACCTGCCGCTGCAGACCGCCGCGCTCCGCCCGGAGCTCGACGTCGTCATCGACCGCGTGCTCCAGCACTGCGGCTTCATCCACGGCAAGGAGTGCGCCGAGTTCGAGGCGGCCTTCGCCGCGTTCGTCGGCACCAAGGCCGCCGTTGGCCTCGGCTCGGGCACCGACGCCCTGCAGTTCATCTGCCGCGGACTCGGTATCAACGGGGATGACGAGGTCATCACCGTCGCCAACAGCTTCATCGCCTCCGCCGAGGCCGTCTCCTACGCTGGCGCCAAGCCCGTGCTGGTGGACTGCCGCCTCGACGACTACCTGATCGACACCGATGCCCTCGCCGCCGCCATCACCCCGCGCACCAAGGCCATCCTGCCCGTCCACCTCTACGGCCAAGCGGCCAACATCGACGCCATCGCCCGGCTCTGCACCAAGCATGGCCTGCACCTGATCGAGGACGCCGCGCAGGCCCATGGCGCCACCCTCAAGGACGGACGCGCCTGCGGCACGCTCGGCGTCGCGGCCGGCTTCAGCTTCTACCCCGGCAAGAATCTCGGCGCCTTCGGCGACGCCGGCGCGGTCACGACCAACGACCCGCAGCTCGCCCACCAACTCAAACTGCTCCGCAGCTGGGGCTCCGTCGTCAAATATCATCACGACATCAAGGGCTACAACTCGCGTCTTGATACTCTCCAGGCCGCCATCCTCGGCGTGAAACTAAAGCGCCTCGCCGCCTGGAATGACGCCCGTGCCAAGGTCGCCGACTGGTATCGTGAGAACCTGCGCGACGTCGCCGGCCTTGTCCTCCCCCAGCTCGCCCCGTGGGCCGGTCGCCATGTCTACCACCTGTTCGTCGTCCGTTTCCCGGCGCACGACCGCGACACGATTGCTAAGAAACTCGGCGAAGCCGGGGTGCAGACCGTGGTCCATTACCCCATCCCGATCCACCTGCAGAAGGCCTACGCCGAGCTCGGCTATAAGCCCGGGGCCTTCCCGAACGCTGAGCAAGCGGCCAAATCCATCCTCTCGCTGCCCATGTTCCCCGAGATGACGCGGGTGCAATGTGACTACGTCTGCGAGCAGCTCCGCGCCGCGTTGAAGTGAGCCGCGCATGACCAATTCTGCCGACCGCCGTCGCTCCTGGTTCACGGCTGCGGTCGTGGCGGGGCTGCTGGCAGTGCACGTCGCGCTCGGGTTGTCGGCTCTCGCCGGCAAGAGCGTGACGGCCTTGTATGAACTGACACCTGTGGGCAAGAAAGGA
>DAORVZ010000205.1:0-4744 GCA_035434005.1 Lacunisphaera sp. | reverse complement strand
AAGCCGAGGAAATCGTTGGACTCGGGGTCGAGGCCGGAGCCCGGGGGATTGAGGCCGGCGTAGGGCGGGCGGACATCGTCGTAGCCCTCGTGGCGCCACTCGGCGCCGAAGGCCGCGCCGACGGAGTTGCCGCCCCACAGCGCGAAGGTGTCGCCGGCGGCCCGGAAGTCCAGGCTGCCGAGCTCGGTCTCGCCCTCGCGCACGAAGCTGGAGCGGAAGGTGGACTGCACGCTCTCGGGGTTCGCGTAGTCGCCGGTGACGACGAGGGTGCCGCCCTGCACGGCGAAGGTGCGGGTGAAGGGGTTGAAGGCCTTGGCCGGGTCGGTCTGGTTGATGGCATTTATGAGCAGGCTTTTGCGGCTCGGGCCGCGCTCGTCGTCGGTGGTCTTGGCGCGGGCGTAGAGGGCCGCGCTCTCCCAGGTCCAGGTGTCGAAGAGCTTGCCGCGCACGCCGGCGACGCCGCGGTAAACGGTGCTGAGCACATCGGCCGTGCGGTCGGCGAGATCGGTGAGGCGCTTGTTGGTGATGCGCACCGCCGACGGCGTGCCGGTGAGCCGGGCGGTGCCGTCGGTGTTGGGCGCGCCGGTCGGGGACCAGAAGCGCTCGCCGAAGGGGTTCCAGGGATTGTTGGCGGGCACGATGATGTTGCCGTCGGTCGAGGCGGTGATGCCGTCGGGCTCGCGCACGGTGTGGGAGGCGGCGCGGTAGAGGCTGAGGTCGGCAAACGCGGTGAGGCGGTCGTTGAGGTCGTATTCGCCGCTGGCGAAGGCGTTGAGGCGGCGCGACTGGGGCTGGATGACGCGATAGTCGTTGTTGTTCCAGTAATAGTCGTGCGTCACGCCGACGCGGCTCGGGGTGGTCGTCTGGAAGCCCACGCCGGTGGCGGTCGGCACGAGGAAGAAGGTGCCTGCGGTGGACACGAGGGTGCCGGGCACGCCCGCCGGCCGGGAGGCGGTGAACACGCCGCCGGTCACGGTGCCGGTGGAGAAATTGCCGAAGGCGGTGGTGGCGGAGCGCGCGTTGAAGTCGGTGTTGGTCGAGACGTTCCACGGGGCCGGGGCGCGGTAGGTGTTGTCGGCCTCGGCGGAGAAGGCGCGGTCGCGGGCGAACATCGCGGCGCGGTCGTAGTAATCCACCGTGACCAGGCCGCGGCCCTTGCCGTCGCCGAAGGCCAGGCCGTGTGTGAGGGTGGCGCGGTATTCCTGGCCGTCGCCATGATTGGTCTGGCCGTAGCGCACCTGCAGCTCCGTCCCGACGAAGCTCCGGCGGGTGAGGTAGTTGATCACGCCGGCCACCGCGTCGGTGCCGTAGATGGAGGAGGCGCCGTCGCGCAGCACGTCAATGCGCTCGAGGCCGCGGTTGGGGAGCTGGTTGACGTTGGTCGAGAGGGTCGGCACGCCGGCCTCGGACTGGCTGATGGGGTGCGGGGGCAGGCGGCGGCCGTTCAGCAGCACGAGCGTGTTGCTGGAGGGGATGCCGCGCAGCGAGACGGTGGCGTTGTCGCCGCGGGCGGTCGCGCCGAGTGTGGCGGTCTCGTTGCCGGGCAGACCGGTGACCTGCGAGAGCGAGGTGAGCAGATCCGAGGCCTGGCCGGCATCGCGCGCCTCCAGCGCCTGCTGGTCGAGCACGGTGACGGGCAGGGATTTTTCCTGGTCGACCCGGCGGATGTTGGTGCCGGTGACGGTGAAGCGGTCGAGCTGGACGACCGGCTCCTCGGCGGGAGCGGCCGGCGGCGGGGCGACCTGCTGGGCGTTCAGGGACAGGGCGAGGACCGAGCCCGCCAGCCAGGCGGCGGCGGGGGATCGGCGGGTGGGGCGATGGGTTGGGCTCATGGTGCGGTTGGGTTGGAAAATCAGTGCGGGAACAACTGGCGCGCGGCGAAGGGCGCCATGCCCTTGTTGGAATGGGCGATGCCGGGCGCCGTGGCCAGCGTCCAGTTGCAGGGCGCACCCAGGGCCGCCGCCGCCGCTTGGACGTGCGCGAAGAAAAATTGGCCGCGCGCGAAACGATGGAGGCCCTGGGCGTCGGCCTCGGGCGTGTGCCGCAGAGCGGCGTTCCGCGGATCGGTGTCCGCCTCGCCCAAGAGCACCACCACCGGCCGGGCGAACGCCGTGCGGAGCGCCGCCGTGTCCACCGGCGTGCCCTTGAGCCCATAGGGGAAAGCTCCCGCCAAGTCGGGCAGCATATACCAGCCGGCATTGGCGGCGCAGGCGCGGCTGACGCGGGCCGCCGGCACGAAATAAAGGAAACGCTGCACGAACTGGGCCCCGGCCGAGTGGCCGTAGAGCAGGTAATCGCCGCGCGTGCTGCCCAGCCTCGCCCGCACCTCGTCAAACAACGGCTCGATCATGCTGTAGGACCACTCGGCGCGCGGCCGGAGCCGGCCCGCCGCGTCAAAGAGGTTGCCCGAGTTGAAGGCCTCCTCCCCCGGAAACTCCGCCTTGGAAAACTCCGGCACGATCAGCAGGCAGCGCTGCTGCTCCGCCTGCCCGATCCAATCCGTCAGGTATTCCTCGGCGTTGCGGCCGACGCCGTGGATGACAAACAGAACCGGTGCATCCGCAGGCGCAGCGGCGGGCCGGTGATACCACACCCGCAGCCGGTGCCCGCCGCTGGCGAAGTCGAAATGCGCGTGCGCCGGCGCCCCGGCCACGGCGCGACTCCCGAGCAGGCTGGCCAAAACAATCAGGACGAAGCGCAAGAAGGTCATGCAGGCGGTGAGGCGTGGGGGGGGGTTCAGGGCGGCACTGTCCGCCGGGATGGGCCGGCGGGCAAGCCCGTGAGGGGTGTATGACTGTATGCCACCAGCCCGCCGCCGCCTAGAGGGACTCCTCCCCCGCCGCCGTGGCGTAGAACTACGTAGGCGCGCCCGGTCTTGCAGTGCGCGGGGACTTGCGTGTGCTCAATCCGCCCATGTCCACCCCGCCGCCTCCCGCCCTGCGTTTTGTCCTGGTGGACGACACCGCCACGTTTCGCGGGCTGTTGAAGGACGCGTTGCAGCGCCGTTTCCAGCCGCAGTCGCTGCTGGACTTCGGCGACGGGCGCGACGCCCTCGCCGCCTGTCTCGCCGCACCGCCCGATCTCCTGATCGCCGACCTCTACCTGCGCGACATGGACGGCCGGGATCTCGTGCGCGCGCTCCGGCAACACGGCAGCACCACGCGCGTCGTGATGCTGACCGGCCACCCGGAGGCCCGGTTGCCGGCGGAACTGCTCGCGCTCGGCGTCGCCGGGTTCGTGGACAAGAACTCGCCGCTGGAGCAGATCGACCGCGCGGTCCAGTGCGTGCTGGATGGCGGGATGTTTTTCTCCGCCACCGTGCCGCCGCCCGTGCCGTCGTCCCTGGCCAGCGAGCCCGCCCTGCCCCGCTGTGGCGCCGAAATCCTCTCCGCGCGCGAGCAGGAGGTCGTGCGCCTCGTCGCTCGGGGCCTGGTGTCGAAGGAGGTCGCCAGCCAGCTCGGGCTCAGTCCGCGCACGGTGGAGAAGCACCGGGCGCGCATCCTCGCCAAGCTCGGCCTGCACGATGTGCCGACGCTCGTGCGCTGGTGCCTGCGCAACGGCCTGGGTTGATCAGACCGCGCGCTCCGGCGCGGCCGCCGGCAACTGCACGCGGAAAACCGCGCCGCCGCCCGGCGAGGATTGCACCTCGAGCCGGCCGCCTTGCAGGGCCAGCAGCTCCCGCGCGATGACCAGGCCGAGGCCGGTGGACTCCTCGCCCGCGCCCGTCGGCTGGGCCGACAGCCGCTGGCGGGGGGAGAAGATTTTCGCGAAATCCGCCGGGCCGAGGCCCGGGCCGTTGTCGCGCACCTCGGCATAGACCCAGCCGGCGGCCTCGCCGGGGGCGACCGTGATCACGCCGCCCGGCGGTGTGAACTTGAGCGCGTTGCCGATGAGGTTGTCGAACACCTGGCGCAGGCGCTCGCCGTCGGCCCGGACAGCGGGCAACGGGCCGGGCGCGGGCACGAAGGTGAGCTGCTGGCGCTTCGCCCCGGCCGCCGCCGCGAGGCTGTCGGTCGCGCTGCGGGCGAGGGCCGCGAGGTCATGCTCCGCCGTGTGGAGCTGGAGGCTGCCCTCCTCCATCGCGGCCGCTTCGAGGAAATCCCGCACCAGGCTGCGCATGCGCGCGGTGTCCGCCTGGATGCCGCCGGCCAGCCGGCGCACGGCCGGGGCGTCGCCGGCTTCCCGCGCGATCAGGCCGGCCGTGGCGTTGAGCGCGGTGAGCGGCACCTTGAGATCGTGGGAGGCGATCTGCAGCAGCCGCGATTTCAGGCGGTCTGCGCCCTCGGCGCGCTCCCGCGCGTGCTCGGTGACGGCGTGCAGGCGGCGCTCGGTCCGCAGGCGGAAGCGCTGCAGCAGGATGATGGCGCCAAACAGCACGGCGCCGCCGGCCAGGCCGCCGGCCAGCGCGAGGTTTTGCGCCCGGCGGCGGCGGTTCTCCGCCGACTGCAGTTCCTGGCCGCGCTTGAGCAGGGCGATCTCCAGCTCGCGCTGCTCCGCGCCGTAGCGCGCCCGCAGCTCGTCCATGCGCTGCCGGTCGCGCTCGTTGCGCATCTGCTCGGTCGCGGCGGCGGACTTGCGCTGGTAATCGAGCGCGGCGGCTAGCTCGCCGCGCGCCTCGCTGGTCAGGGCGAACTCCTGGTATATCTCGGCCAGCACCTCGGCGCTCTCCAGCGTGCCGGCGATGTGCAGCGCGGTCTGCAGGTGGGTGAGCGCCTCGTCCAGGCGCCCGGCCTTGCGCAGCACG
>DAORVZ010000204.1:0-4753 GCA_035434005.1 Lacunisphaera sp. | reverse complement strand
CCAGTCCGTCCGCCGCGGACTGCAGCCGTTCGCGGCGCTGCGCGAAGGCGTCGTTCGTCTCGTCCGGCCCCTCGATCACCAGGAAGCTGACGAGTGTCCGCCGCGTGGACAACGCCACGACCCGGATGGGCATCAGACGGAAACGCTCGGGCGACATCCCGGCGCGGAGATCGATCACTCCAGTGCCGGCGCTGGTCTCCATGTCCATGACCTGCTCCCCCTCGGAGGTCAGCGCCCACCAGCGGCCGCGCTGGAGCGCGAGGCGCTCACACCAGGCGCCGGCCCATCTGGGCAAATTCTCGATGTCGGCCAGGAAATTGAAAACAGTGTCGCGTGGAGCGGACACGGTGATGGTGAGCGGGTGGATGTTCATGGGGGTAGCGTTCAGGCCGGTTCTGCCGGCATCGGCAGCGAGGCCTGGCCAAAGACGTATTTCCAGCCGGCGGGCGTGCGCACGTAAGTGTCGCTGAACCACACCTTGTAATCGAAGGGCTTGCCGTCCCCTGCCGTGCCCTTGCACCAGAGCAGGGCTGTGACGACGGCGGTGTCGCCCCAGACGCGCACAGTCTGCGTGCCAGGTTCCTCGTCCTGCTGCTCGTAGATCCGCTCCTGCTTTTGCGCGGATACGATGTGATCCTGCTTCGTGTATATCCGGCCGCGACCGGTCAGGAGCACCATGTCGTCTGCCAAGTGACGCGCAATGGTGGCGGCATCGTTGTGTTTCACGGCGGCTTGGAACTCGGTGTCGAGCGCGGCGACGAGGCGGGCGTCATCGGCGGCGCTCGCGGAGCAGGTGGCTGGCATCATGGCTAGGGTGAATCCGGCTGTCAGCAGACCGAGCACGGGGTTGGAGCGGAAGGCGGGGCAATTGAACATGCCTCACTCTAGCAGACCGCCCTGACAACCCTATGTCAGGAGCGGCAAAACCCCGCTCATTTCGCGTGCAACCGAGCGACTTTCTCGGCTTCCGCGCACACCAGCGCCCGCAGCTTGGCCGGCGCCAGCGCCTCGGCCTTGTCGCCGAACGACAGCAACCACCGCGCCATCCACTCCAGCGACCAGGCGTAGAGCGAGAATTCCGCGCCACCGTCGCGCGCCTTCTCCTCGATCAGCGTGGCGTAGCTCTCGCGCTGCGCGCGCTCCTGCACCGTGCGGTGGAACCATACGCGCACCGGCAGGGTTTTCTCCCGGGCGGAGGACTCCTCCATATGCGCCTTGAAGGAGAAACCCTCGCGCACCTCGAACTTCTCGGGCGTGAGCTCGAGCCGGCGGATGCGGTCGATCCGGAAATGCCGGTAATCCGTCCGCAGCCGGCACCATGCGACCAAATACCATGCGCCGCCGTAAAAGACCACGCCCAGCGGCTCGACATCGCGTGCCGTCTCCTCGGTGCGCTCGCGGCCCTGGTAGCACAGGCGCAGCACGCGCCGCAACACCACGCCCTGCTGCACCGGCAGCAGCCAGCGCTGACCGGCCGCCTCCGGCGCGCTCTTGCGCGACGACTGGCCGTAGACGACGGTGCGCGCCACCAGCCGCTCGACGTGATCCTGCCGGTCGCGCGGCAGCACGGCGCGGAGCTTGTCGAGCGCCGACATCATCGGCGCCTGCAGCGAGGCGTCGGTGAACTGCTTCACCAGCTCGCCGCCGACGAAGAGCGACACTGCCTCGTCGGCCGTGAACATCACCGGCGGCAACTGGTAGCCCTTGAGCAAGCTGTAGCCCACGCCCGCCTCGCCCGCGATAGGCACCCCCGCCTCCCCCAGCGCGGCGATGTCGCGGTAAACCGTCCGCTCCGTGATCCCAAAATGCACCGCCAAGTCGGCCGCGCGCACCACGCGCCGCCCTTGCAGGTGCAACACCATCGCGACAAGCCGGTCGGTCCGATTCATATCCCGCCAGCAGAAAGCACCGGCCCGCGGGCCACAACTCCGATTCGCGCCTTGGCCGAACGCACCATCCGGTCTGGCCAGCAGCACATCCGCTTACCCAGCCCAGCAAGCGTGCTCATCGCTGCGCCGCCGCCGGGCTTAAGATTGCGCCCCGACCGCCCCCCGCCATGCTGCACTTCCCGCGTGAACTCCCCCGCCCATCCTCCCGCCGCCGCCGCTCGCGGCTCCCCGGTTTTCCACGTGCGTGGTCTGACCAAGGTCTACGGCTCCGGCACCGCCGAGGTGCGCGCCTTGGCCGGCGTGGACTTGGACCTGAACGCCGGCGAACTCGTCGTGCTGCTCGGGCCTTCGGGCTCGGGCAAGACGACCCTCCTCAACCAGCTCGGCGGCCTCGACATCCCGACCGCCGGCACGCTGCGCTACCGCGACATCGACCTCACGCACGCCAACGAGGAGCAGCTCACCCGTTACCGGCGCGAGTCGGTCGGCTTCATCTTCCAGTTCTACAACCTCATCCCGAGCCTCACCGCCCGCGAGAACGTCGGCCTCATCACCGAGATCGCGTCCAACCCGCTCACCCCCGAGGCCGCGCTCGGCATGGTCGGGCTCTCCCCGCGCATGGACCATTTCCCCGCCCAGCTCTCCGGCGGCGAGCAGCAGCGCGTCGCCATCGCCCGCGCCATCGCCAAGCGCCCCGAGGTGCTCCTCTGCGACGAACCCACCGGCGCCCTCGACGTGAAGACCGGCATCGTCGTCCTCGATGCCATCCAACGCGCCAACCGCGAGCTCGGCACCCTCACCGTCATCATCACCCACAACGCCGTCATGGCCGACATGGCCGACCGCGTCATCCGCTTCTCCGACGGCCGCGTGCAGTCGGAGTCGCACAACCCGCACCCGGCCGCGCCCGACACGCTACAGTGGTAAGATTTTTCGCCCACGAAACACACGAATATGCACGAAATGAAATCCACCCGCTTTCGTGTCCTTTCGTGTCTTTCGTGGGCCATCTGTTGAGATGATCAGCCACCTCGACCGCAAACTCCTCCGCGACCTGATGCGCCTCAAGGGCCAGGCGGCGGCGGTGTCGCTGGTCATGGCTTGCGGCCTCGCCATGCTCATCATGGCACGCAGCCTCATCCACTCGCTCGAGACGACGCGCGACGAATATTACCAAGCCAACCATTTCGCCGAGGTGTTCGCCTCGCTCAAGCGAGCCCCCAACGACCTCGGCCCCCGCATCGCCGCGCTCCCCGGCATCGCCACCGTCCAGACCGACCTTGCGGTGCCGGTCACGCTTGATCTGCCGGGGATCGCCGAGCCGGCCAGCGGCCTCGTGCGCTCGCTGCCGGATTTCGGCGCGCCAGAGCTGAACCGGCTCTTTCTCCGAAGCGGCGCGTGGCTGACCCCCGGCGTGCGCGGCGAGGTGCTCGTCGGCGAGGCCTTCGCCAAGGCCAACGTCCTTAATCCCGGCGATCCGCTGACCATGCTGCTCAACGGCCGGCGCCAGACCTTCCGCATCGCGGGCATCGTCCTCTCGCCGGAATACATCTTCGAGTCGCGCCCGGGCGCCGCGCTGCCCGACAGCCGCACCTATGGCATCTTCTGGATGACCTACAAGGAGGTAGCCACCGCGTGGAACCTTTACGGCGCCTTCAACCACGTCGCCGTCACCCTCGCGCCCGGCGCCAGCACGCCGGCCGTCATCGCCGGGCTCGACCGCCTGCTGCGTCCCTACGGCGGCCTCGGCGCCTACGGCCGCCAGGATCACCCGTCGCACATCCGCGTGACCGACGAGATCCGCGTGCTCACGATCCTCTCCATCGGCTTCCCCAGCATCTTTCTCAGCGTCGCCGCATTCATGACCAACGCCGTGCTCTCGCGCCTGCTCGCCCTGCAGCGCGAACAGATCGCCATCCTCAAGGCCTTTGGCTTCAGCAACCGCGCGATCGTCGCGCACTACCTGAAGTTCGCCTTCGTGATGGTCGCCGGCGGCGTGCTCCTCGGCCTGCTCTTCGGTATCGCCCTCGGCCACCAGCTCGTCGGCATGTATGAGCTGTTCTTCAAGTTCCCCGACCTCGCCTTCCGGCTCGACTACCAGGCCGTGGCCATCGCACTCGGCGTCGGCCTCGGCGCCGTGACGCTCGGGGTCTTCTATTCCGTCCGCCAGGCCGCCCGCCTGCCGCCCGCCGAGGCGATGCGCCCGGAGGCGCCGGCCAGCTACCGGCCCTCCTGGCTGGAACGCCTCGGGCTGAAGCGCCTCCTCTCACACTCGTTCCGCATCTCCGTCCGCAACCTCGAACGCCGCCCGATCCAGGCGTTGTTCACCGTCGCCGGTCTCGCCCTCGCCACCGCCCTGCTCATTTTGCCCAACACGATCAAGGCCGGCATCGCCGACATCCTGGATTTCAAATGGGACGTCGTGCAGCGGCAGGATCTCAACCTCGGCCTCGTCGAGCCCTCCTCGGCGCGCATCGCCCACGAGCTGGCGCAGCTGCCGGGCGTCACGCGCCTCGAGCCGGCGCGCTCCGCCGCTGTGCGCATCCACTTTCAGGGCCGCAGCCGCCAAATCGGCCTGCGCAGCCTGATCCCGGGCTCGATGCACAGCCGCGCCGTGGACCATTCCGGCCGCGAGATCCCCCCGCCGACTGACGGTCTGATCGTGTCGGCCAAGCTCGCCAAGGTGCTCGGCGCGCAGGTCGGCGATCTCCTGGTCGTCGTGGCGCTCGAAGGCCGCCGACCCGTCAAGACCCTACCGCTCGTCGGCCTCGCCGAGGATTTCACCGGCATCGCCGCCTACATGGAACTGCACGCCATCAACCGCTTCCTCGAGCACCCCGAGGACAAAGTGGTCCAGCACATCG
>DAORVZ010000203.1:0-4756 GCA_035434005.1 Lacunisphaera sp. | reverse complement strand
CCGCCCGTCCCACCGCAGGCGATGATGAAGCGGCTCATGGCGTCGCCTCCGGCGAAAGCTCCAAGCTCCAACACCCAAGCTCCAGGGAAACTCCAAAGCCAAAACCACCAAACGCCGCGCCTGTGCGCGAAGTTTTCCGAGCTTTCTGGCTGGAAATTTTTCTGGAGCTTGGAGCTGGCGAGGCTGGAGCTTTCGCGCTCACGCGATGACCTCGGTTAGGGCGCGCTTCCGCACCAGCGGCTTGGGCCGTTCCCAGGTGCGCTGGGAGTTGATGATGATGCCGACGAGCAGGCCCATCAGCAGCAGGTTGGAGCCACCGGCGCTGATGAACGGCAGCGACATGCCCTTCGAGGGCAGCAGGCTGGTGACGACGCCCAGGTTGATGATGGCCTGGAGCGTGATGAGCAGGACGCAGCCGGTCACGAGCAGGAACTGGAACAGATTCGGCGCGCGGCGCACGTGCAGCAGGCCCGCGATGAAGATGGTCACGAACAGTCCGACCGTGAGCAGGGTGAAGATGAGGCCCATCTCCTCGCCCATGATGGCGAAGATGTAGTCGGTGTGCGCCTCGGGCAGAAACGCGTTTTGCTGGCGGCCGTTGCCCAGGCCGACCCCGTCCACGCCGCCGGCCGCGAAGGCGAGCAAGGCCTGCCACGGCTGGTAGCCGGTGCCCTGCCGGTTGGCCTCGGGGTCGAGAAACGAGAGCACCCGTTGCAGGCGCACGGGATTGTGCAGCACCAGGACGGCAAAGGCCAGCAGCGCGGCGCCGACCGAGGGCAGCAGGAACTTCAGCCGGGCCCCCGCGAGGAAAAGCAAAATCACGCCGATCACCCCCAGCAGCATCGCCGCGCCGAAGTCCGGCTCGACCAGCGCCAACACGGCAAAGAGGCCGATCCACGCGAGCGGCAGCGCGAAACCGCGCCAAAAATCATGCAGGCGGCTCTGGTTGAGCGCGAGATAGTGGGCCAGAGAAAAAACCAGCGCCAACTTGGCGAACTCCGACACCTGCAGGCGCACCCCGCCCAGCCCGAGCCAGCGCCGGCTGCCCTTCACCGCGATGCCGATGTGCGGGATGAGCACCAAGACCAATGCGACCAGCGCGACCGCCGCAGCGGGCCAGGCGAATTTCCGCAGCTGCTCCAGATCTGCGATGGCGACCAGCCAGCCCGCGCCGATGGCGAGGGCCAGGAAGATAAACTGCTTGTAGAGGTAGGCGTAGGGCCCGCCCTTGATGGGCGAGCTGGCGCTGAACAGCACCACGAGACCCAGCGAGACCAACGCCGCCACGCAGACGACGATGACACTCGCAGGGGTGATCGTGAGAGGTCGGCGAAGAACGGCGCTCGGCGAACTCACTGGGGCGGCTCGTTCAGTTCTTCGGCTTGGAGGCGGCTTCTTCCACCTTGATGGTCGGCACCTCGGTGCCCGTCCCCTTCAGGCCGGAATCGAGATCCTGCCCCGGAGGCGGCGCGGCGATTTCAAAACGCGGGGAAGCCGGCGGCGTGTCGACGGGGGCGGCGGCCGGGGTGCTGCCGGCCGGGGTGGCGGCGGACTTGGCCGGAACGGTGCCGCCCTTCGCCGCGACCGCCTTGAAGCCGGGGATCACGAGCTGCTGGCCGGCGCGGACCTTCGAGGGATCGGTGATGTTGTTGACGGCGGCGAGTTCGCCGACGCTCACCTGGTATTTGCGCGCGATGACCCCGAGGCTCTCGCCGACGGCGACGGTGTGCTTCACAGACTCGCCGTTGGCCGGCTTGGCGGGAGCGGCCTGGGTGAGCATGCCGAGATCGCGCGGCTTGTCGGCGGCGGTGGCCGGCGCGACGCCGGGCTTGCCGGGGATGATGAGCTTCCGGCCGGGCTGCAGCGCGGTCCCGACGCTGACACTGTTCGCCTTGGCGAGCTCGGCGACGGTCAGGTGGTGCTTCTTGGCAATGCTCCACAGGCTGTCGCCGCGACCGACCGTGTAGGTGGAGACCGGCGCGACCTCGGCGGTTGCCTTGGGCGGGGTGATCGCGACGGCGGCGGCGGAGCCGGGCCGGGTCGGGGCGACGTGGCCGGCAGACTCGGCGGACGGGTAAACGCTCGCCGCGGTGCCGAGATCCACCGGTTGTGGCACCGAGGGGTTGAAGGTGACGGGGGCGGCGGTGCCGCCCGCCGGCAGGGTCGCGTCAGGCGTGGGGATATTACGCGGGCCGGACTGGCAGCCGGGGCTGGCAAAAATGAAGATAAACGCGAGCATGTGCACGGCGACGACTGCTCCGAAGATCTGGAGGATTTTCATGACGGTATATGAGGGCTGAGGGTGGAGATTTGCTATCTAAAAATGGGACTTATTCACAGCTTTTCCACAAGGAATTCGGGAGACGGGCGAGGTGGTGGAAGGGCGGTGGCAGGAGGGAAAAGGAGCAGGTGTTCGCTGACAGCTGAGATAGGTGAGGTTCCGATTGATGGTATAAAGAACCTGTCAGCGAACTCCTGCGAAAGTCTTCGCGCTGCGCACCAGCGGGCCCTCGGGGAGAGCCTGGCCCTTGCGGAGCCGGCGCAGCTTGGAGAGGGAGCGGACCACGGGCTGCTTCAGCAGCAGGAGGCTCGTGCGGGTGAGGTCACGATAGTTGGGCGTATGCTCGAAGTTGTAGTCGATGGGCATGGGGTCAGCGGAGCTTCAGTGTCGCCAGTCCCGCGAGGGCGAAACCGAGCGAAAGGATCCAGAAGCGCAGCACGACCTTGGTCTCGGGCCAGCCGCGCTTCTGAAAATGATGGTGAATCGGCGCCATCAGGAAGAGACGGGCGCCCGTGCCGGTGCGGCGCTTCGTCCACTTGAACCAGCCGACTTGGAAAATGACCGAGAGCGCCTCCATAACGAAAACCCCGCCCACGATCACCAGGGTGAAGGGCTGGTGGATCATGAAGGCCATGACGCCGATGAGTCCCCCCAAGGCCAGCGAGCCGGTGTCGCCCATGAACACCTCGGCCGGATGCGAGTTGAACCACAGGAAGGCCATGCACGCGCCGATCAGCGCCGCGCACACCACTGCCAGTTCGCCCGTGCCCGGCACGTAGCTGATGAGCAGGTATTGGGCGACCTGGCTGTTGCCCGCCGCGTAAGCCATGATACCGAACACCAGCGCGACCGTGATGGTGCAGCCGGTGGCGAGACCGTCGAGGCCGTCGGTCAGGTTGATGGCGTTGCTGAAGCCCACGATCCAGAGATAGATCATCACGAGCAGCAGCCACCACGGCATGTAGGCAATCACGGCCGTCTTGAAGAAAGGCACCCAGAGTTCGCGGATCTTGGCGGAACTCTGCGGATGCCACAGCAGGATCCCCAGCGCCACGATCGTTGCCAGGGACTGCCAGGCGATTTTCTCCCACGACTTGATGCCGTCCTTGTTCTTGTGCACCACCTTCAGATAGTCGTCCCGCCAGCCTGGCACGGTCAGCGCCGCATAGACGAAGAGCGCGACGAACACCCAGACGTTTGGCTCGGCCCAGAGAACCGCGCTGACGAACAGCGAGACAAAGATGATGAGCCCGCCCATGGTCGGCGTGTGCTTCTTGTCAAAGTAGGTCGCCCCCAGTGCGCCGGTGCGTTCGTCGATGTAGCCGTGGCCAAATTTCAACGCGCGAAACCGTCCGATCAGCCAGGGGCCGACGAGGAAGCCGATGAACAGGGCCGTCACCGCCGCGCCGACCGACCGCACGGTGATGTAGTGGAACAGCCGGAGTGGGCTCCACAGGTGCGCGTAATCTGCGAGATAACTAAGCATGGCGGGCTTGGATCTGCTGCAAGGCCTGCCAGATGCCGCCGCGGGCGGGCTGCGCCGCAGTGCGCCGCGGCCACTCGCACCAACGCGGTTCCAGGGGCGGCGTGCTGCCGGCAGTGGGCTTCCCCGACCCCGAACCGGCGCTGAGCCGCCGGGCCGCTTCCGCCATGGGGCTGAAATTAGTGCGCATGGGTGATGTTTGTCGAGGGCAGGGCTGATCCGGCCAGCACGTGGGAGCGCAACGCCGAGCGGCCGCGAGACCACACTGCGTGCCACCGGCTGTTCTTGAGTTGCACGGCGGTCAGGTGCTGCGTGTAGCGCCGCAGCGCCTCGTCACGGGCGGACGAAAGCCGCGCGATCTGATCGGTGGTAATGGATTCAGTGGGCATGGGCGTGGGGGTCGAGGACGGTTTCGAGTTGGTAACGACGGCTGCCTTTCAAAAACACGGCACCCTGGAAGCCCGCGAGACGCTCGCGCACCGGGGCGACATCGGTGACGACCGCTACCTGCACAGGGTCGTTGCCGTTCTCCAGCAGTCCCTCGCGGAGCGCCGCGGCCTGGCTGCCGAGGGCAAAGAGAAAGTCACCCCGGCGCAGGTGCAGCAGTCGGCCAAGCTGGCGGTGGTAAGCCGCCGACTCGGTGCCGAGCTCCTCCATCGAGCCAAGCACATAGAGCCGCGGCCGGTCGCCGCCGACGGCGCCGTTGAAGGCGTCGAGCGCATCGGTCATCGAAGCTGGGTTGGCGTTGTAGAAATCACAATAGACGGTCGCCTCGCCGCTCTGGCGGAGCTCGCCGCGCCACGGCGAAGGCTGCCAGTTTTCCAGGCGGGTCTGCAGGGCGGCATCCTTCACGCCCAGTTCGGAGGCCAGCGCCAGCGCGAGAGCGGCGTTCTGCGCCATGCCGGCCGAGACGCGGCGCAGGACAAACCGGCGCCGGCCACCGAGCGTCACCTCGGTGCTCTCGGGTCGGTGCAAGACATTGAATTTCACCG
>DAORVZ010000202.1:0-4762 GCA_035434005.1 Lacunisphaera sp. | reverse complement strand
TTCGCCCGAGCTCTGCCTCGCCAAAGCCTTGGCGTAGGCGGGTGAGTTCTGTCACTTTCTTTTCGTCTCACACTTAAACGGGAAATTCCATGGCCGACCGCACTCATTCCGAACGCATTAACTTCGGCAAACTCCGCGAAGTCATTCAGCCGCCGAACCTCATCGAGCTGCAGATTAGCTCCTACCTCGAGTTCCTCCAAAAGGACACCGCCGAGAAGGCACGTAAGCCCTTCGGCCTCGAGGCCGTGTTCCGCGAGGTGTTCCCGATCAACTCCTACGACGAGCGCCTGACGCTCGAATACGTCTCCTACACGATCGGCGAGCCCAAGAGCTCCGAGATCGAGTGCCTTCGCGAAGGCACCACCTACGCAGTGCCGCTGTATGTGAAGCTCCGCCTCCGCGAGGAAGACTTCATCAAGGACGAAGAGATCTTCATGGGTGACATCCCGATGGTGACCGAGCGCGGCTCGTTCATCATCAACGGCGCAGAGCGCGTCGTCGTCTCCCAGCTCCACCGTTCGCCCGGCATCTGTTTCGAGGTGGCCACGCATCCGAATGGCAAGCTGCTGCACTCCTTCCGCATCATCCCTGACCGCGGCACCTGGCTCGAGGTGCAGTTCGACAACAACGACCTGCTCTACGTCTACCTCGACCGCCGCCGCCGCCGCCGCAAATTCCTCATCACGACACTGCTCCGCTCCATCGGCTTCAGCAACGATTTGGATATCCTCAACCTGTTCTACACGATCCAGGAACTGAAGGTCAGCAAGGCCCTCGACCTCGAGAACGTCTCCACGCTCGTCCTCGTTGAGGACGTGATCGACGCGCAGAAGGGTGTCGTGCTCGCGCGGGCCTTCGAGCCGCTCACCAAGGCCATCGTTCGCACCTTCGAGAAGCACGACATCAAGTCGATGCGCGTCATCGACACGACCGCCGACGAGGGCGCCATCATCCGCGCGCTCAAGAAGGACCCGACCCGCAACGAGGAAGAGGCCCTCAAGGAAATCTACAAGAAGCTGCGCCCGGGTGAGCCGCCGACCACGGCGAACGCCAAGGCGCTGCTCAAGCGACTGTTCTTCGATCCCAAGCGCTACGACCTCGGTCGCGTGGGCCGTTACAAGATCAACCAGAAGCTCGACCTCAAGGTCGATCTGGAGAACCGCATCCTCGCGAGCGAGGACGTGGTTGCCGCCACCAAGTATCTCGTCCGCCTCAAGAAGAGCGACGGCATCGTTGACGACATCGACCACCTCGGTTCCCGCCGCGTGCGCACCGTGGGTGAACTCCTCGCCAACCAGTGCCGCGTCGGCCTTTCCCGCACCGAGCGTTTGGTGCGCGAGCGCATGACCCTCTATGACCAGAGCGTCGATTCGATCACGCCCCAGAAGCTGATCAACCCGAAGGCCCTGACGACCGTGATCCGCGATTTCTTCGCCCGCTCGCAGCTGTCGCAGTTCATGGACCAGATCAACCCGCTCGCCGAGCTCACGCACAAGCGCCGCTTGTCCGCGCTCGGGCCAGGTGGTTTGAACCGTGAACGCGCCGGCTTTGAGGTGCGCGACGTGCATCCCTCACATTACGGCCGCATCTGCCCGATCGAGACCCCGGAAGGTCCGAACATCGGCCTCATCAACTCGCTCTCCACCTACGCCCGCGTCAACGAATACGGCTTCATTGAGGCTCCCTACCGTCTCGTTGAGAAGGGGCGCGTGTCCGACAAGGTGGTCTACCTCACGGCCGATCAGGAGGAAGGCAAGACTATCGCCCAGGCCAACGCCGAGGTAGATGACAAGGGGCACTACATCGGCAAGGTCACCGCCCGCAACTCCGGCAACTTCCTCGAAGTGACCGCCGACGAGGTGGACCTGATGGACGTTTCCCCGAAGCAGGTGGTGTCCGTCGCCGCCGGCCTCATTCCCTTCCTCGAGCACGACGACGCCAACCGCGCGCTCATGGGTTCCAACATGCAACGCCAGGGCGTGCCGCTCCTGCAGACCGAGGCGCCGTTCGTCGGCACCGGTCTCGAGAGCCGTCTCGCGAGCGACTCCAAGACCGTCGTCATCGCCGAGGAATCCGGTATCGTCGCCTCCGTGGACGCCAAACAGATTGTCGTCACCAAGGACGGCGAGCTGCCCCGCCACCCGAAGCACAACCCTAAGGATCACATCTTCGTGTATGAACTCCGCAAGTTCATGCGCTCGAACGCCGGCACCTGCTTCTCGCAGCGCCCGATCGTCAAGAAGGGCCAGAAGGTCAAGAAGGGCGAGTGCATCGCGGACGGTCCCTCGACCGACCACGGCGAGCTCGCGCTCGGCCGCAACGTCCTCGTCGGCTTCATGCCGTGGAACGGTTACAACTTCGAAGACGCCATCCTGATCTCAGAGAAGGTCCTCAAGGAGGACATCTTCACCTCCATTCACGTCCAGGAATTCGAGGTCACCGCCCGTGACACAAAGCTCGGGCCGGAAGAGATCACCCGCGACATCCCGAACATCGGTGAGGAAGCCCTCAAGAACCTCGATCACAACGGCGTCATCCGCGTCGGTGCCGAGGTGAAGCCCGGTGACATCCTCGTCGGCAAGATAACCCCGAAGTCCGAGACGGAGCTCGCTCCCGAAGAGAAGCTGCTCCGCGCCATCTTCGGCGAGAAGGCCGCCGACGTGAAGGATACCTCGCTGATTGTTCCCTCCGGCGTGAACGGCATCATCATGGACGTGAAGATTTCCACGAGCCGCCTCGACGCGGAGCGCGACCGCCTGTCCCCGTCCGACCGCCGCCGCCAAGTGAAGCAGATACAGGAAGATTATAAGACGCAAATGGACAAGCTGCGCGAGCAGCTGACCGAGGCGCTCTCCAACATCCTCCTCGGCGAAAAGATCCCGCTCGACGTCATCAACGGCCAGTCCGGCGAAATCATCATCCCGGCCAACCGCAAGATCACCAAGACACTCCTCCGCAAACTCGCAGCCGTCGCCAAGCACATCGAGATCGATCCGTCTCCGGTTCGCATCAAGATCATGGAGATCATCGCCTCGTTCCAGTCGAAGTTCGACGAGCTCGAGGGCGATCGCGAGCGCAAGATCGCCACGATCGAGACCGGTGACGAAAACGGCCCCGGTGTCATCAAGCAGGTCAAAGTCTACATCGCCACGAAGCAGAAGCTTGAGGTCGGCGACAAGATGGCTGGTCGCCACGGTAACAAGGGCGTTGTCGCCAAGATTGTTCCCGAGGAAGACATGCCCTTCCTGCCGGACGGCACCCCGATCGAAATCTGCCTCAACCCCCTCGGCGTGCCTTCGCGCATGAATGTGGGCCAGGTGCTCGAGACGCACCTTGGCTGGGCTTGCAAAAAGCTCGGCATCAAGGTCGCCACGCCGGTGTTCGACGGTATTCCCGAGAGCAAGGTGCGCGGTTACCTCAAGGAGGCCAAGCTGCCTTCCACCGGCAAGTCCCCGCTGCTGGATGGCCGCACGGGCGAGAAACTCGATCAGGAGGTCGTCGTCGGCTACATCTACATGATGAAGCTGAACCACCTTGTGTCGCACAAGATCCACGCCCGCGCGGTCGGCCCTTACTCCCTCGTCACCCAGCAGCCGCTGGGCGGCAAGGCGCAATACGGCGGCCAGCGCTTCGGCGAAATGGAAGTGTGGGCCCTTGAGGCCTACGGCGCGGCGCACACGCTCCAGGAGATCCTCACCGTCAAGTCCGACGACGTCAACGGCCGCACCAAGATCTACGAGTCGCTCGTCAAGGGCGACAACACCCTGAGCGCCGGCACGCCGGAATCGTTCAACGTGCTGGTCAAGGAAATGCAGGCCCTCGGTCTCGACATCAAACTCGCGAAGCGCACCGCCCTCGGCGAGGCGCTCGGTGGCACGGGCACCCGCTAACACTTAACACAATATTGGGAGCAAAATCATAATGAGCACCGAACACGCCCGCGAAGAAGTCCGTTCCGTCCTCGGTTCGGACGAGAATCAATTCGACAACGTTTCGATCACCGTCGCCGCGCCGGAGACTATCCGCGCCTGGTCGAAGGGTGAGGTCAAGAATCCCGAGACCATCAACTACCGCACCTTCAAGCCCGAGCCGGGCGGTCTTTTCTGCCAAAAGATCTTCGGCCCGGTGCGCGACTACGAGTGCGCCTGCGGCAAATACAAGCGCATCAAATACAAGGATGTCGTGTGCGATCGCTGCGGCGTCGAGGTGACCATCGCCCGCGTCCGCCGCGAGCGCATGGGCCACATCGAGCTCGCCGTCCCCGTCGCCCACATCTGGTTCCTCAAGAGCATGCCGAGCCGCCTCGGCCTTCTGCTCGACATGACCGCCCGGTCGCTCGAGCGCGTCATCTACTACGAGAACTACATGGTGACCAACGCGGGCAAGACGCCGCTCGAGCTCAAGCAGCTCCTCACCGAGACCGAGTTCCAGCAGGCCGTCGATGAATACGGCGCCGATGCCTTCACCGCCAAGATGGGCGCCGAGGCCGTCCGCGACGTGCTCATGCAGATCGACATGGAGGCCGTGGTTGCGGAACTCCACGAGACGTTGCGCGCCACGCGCTCGAAGCAGATCAAGAAGAAGCTCTCCAAGCGCCTCAAGGTCATTGGCGGCTTCATCAACTCGAAATCCCGTCCCGAGTGGATGGTGCTCGAAGTGCTGCCCGTCATCCCGCCGGACCTGCGCCCGCTCGTGCCGCTCGAGGGCGGCCGCTTCGCGACCTCCGATCTCAACGATCTCTATCGCCGCGTCATCAACCGCA
>DAORVZ010000201.1:0-4789 GCA_035434005.1 Lacunisphaera sp. | reverse complement strand
CATCATCGCCGGCGCCGCCCAGAAGCGGAACAAACACGGCCTGCTTTTCCAAGGCTCGATCGAGAAATCCGCCGTCGGCCCCGTGGACTGGGATGATTTTTCGGCGCGGTTTGTCGCCGCTCTGGCGCTCGCCTTGCGCGCCGCGGCGCGGGCAACGCCTTGGCCCGATCTCCACGAGGACGAGGTCGCGGGCCTGATCGAGCAATATTCCGCGCCGGAATGGGTGGAGTATAGGTAGCGAATCGTTCCCGTCCTCTTAATCCTGCTCGTTCGCTCCAGCGGTCAGCGGCGAGAGAACGAGAAAGATTACGAGTAAGAGAATGATTGGACGTTGAGCCTTTGACTCTGGTCGGAGTGAGCCCAATGCTGGTGGCCTATGCAATCCCCCCGCCCCATCGCGTTTCTCCTCGCGCTGGCCCTGTCCGTGACCGTTGCCGCGGCGGACAAGCGCCCGCTCACCCCGCAGGATCTCTGGGCCGTCAAGCGCCTCAGCAGCCCCGCCCTCTCGCCCGACGGCAAGACCGCCGTGTTCACCGTCCAGGATTGGTCCATTGAGAAAAACAAGAGCACGTCGAGCCTCTGGCTCGTGGACGTCGCCGGCGGCACCCCGCGCCGGCTGACCAACGCCCCCGCTTCCGACGGCAGCCCGGTGTGGAGCCCCGACGGCACGCGCCTCGCCTTCACCTCGAAGCGCGGCGACGACGAGGCGGCCTCCCTCTATGTGATGCGCACCGACGGCGGCGAACCGGAGAAGATCCTCGAGCTGCCGTTTGGGATATCCGCCCCCAGGTGGATGCCCGATGGCCAGCGCCTGGTGATCGTCACCACCGTGATCCCGGAGCTGGCCGGCGCGCTCACCCCGGCGGACCTCGCGGCGATGAAAAAGGAAATCAAACGCCGCAAGGATTCCAAGATGACGGCCAAGGTCACCGAGGACCGCCAATACCGCTACTTCGACCACTACATCACCGACAGCGCCGCGAACCGCCTGCTGGTCGTCACGCCCGCCACCAGGGAGTTCAAGGATCTCACGCCGAAATGGGACCGGCTTTTCACCGTCAGCGGCGAGGTCACCTACGATCTCGCGCCCGATGGGAAGTGGATCGCGCTGACGATCAACACCACGCCCCCGCCCTACCGCGACTTCCCCAACCATGATGTTTACCTGCTGCCGACGGACGGCGCGGGCACGCTGAAGAACCTCACGCCGGAAAACCGCGGCGACGACGACGGCGCGGTCTTCGCGCCGGACGGCAAGGCGCTCCTCTTCGGGCGGCAGGAAACGCCCTATTACAGCGGCGAGTTCACCAAACTGTGGCGGCACGATCTCGCCACCGGCCGGAACACCCCGCTCACCGAGGCGCTCGACTACTCCATCGCCGGCGTGAAATTCTCCGCTGACGGCAAGACCCTCTGGGCGACCATCGAATCCAAGGGCATCGTCCCGGTCTTCAAGCTCAGCGCCGATGGCACCGGGCTCACGCCGGTCTACGCCCAGGGCACGTCCAGCGCGATTGACCTAGCGGCGGGCACGCTGGTGTTTCTCAACGACAACACCAGCCGGCCCAACGAGCTCTTCACGCTCGACCAGGCGACCGGCGCGGTCCGCCAGCTCACGCATTTCAACGACGCCTTCATGGCGCAGATCGACCTCGGCCGGGTCGAGAGCTACTGGTTCGAGGGCGCCAACCGCGAGCAGATCCAGGGCTGGCTCGTCTATCCCCCGGGTTACGACGCGAACAAAAAATACCCACTGATCGAGCTGATGCACGGCGGCCCGCACACGATGAACCGCGACAGCTGGAGCTACCGCTGGAACACGCAGCTCTTCGCCGCGCCCGGCTATGTCGTCACCTGGGTCAACCGCCACGGCTCGACCGGTTTCAGCGAGCAGTTCTGCCGGAGCATCCTCAACCAGTGGGGCGACCTGCCGTTCGAGGACATCATGAAGGGCGCCGACTTCCTGTTGAAGAAACTCCCCAACCTCGACCCGGACCGGCTGGCCGCCGCCGGGGCCAGCTACGGCGGCTACATGGCCGCCTGGGTGCTCGGCCACACCGACCGTTTCAAGGCCATCATCGACCACGCCGGCGTGAACAGCTCCTACGCCCAATACGCCACAGACGTGCCCCACGGCTTCCCCGAGGTCATGGGCGGCAAGCCCTGGGCCAATGTCGAGGGCCTGCAGAAGGAGAACCCGATGTTCTACGCCAAGAATTTCAAGACGCCGACGCTCATCACGCACGGCGAGCTCGATTACCGCGTGCCCTATGGCAACGGCCTCGAGCTCTACGGCGTGCTGCAGGCGATGAACGTGCCGTCGCGCCTCGTGGTGTTTCCGGATGAGAACCACTGGGTGCTCAAGCCGCAGAACGCCATCTACTGGCACTGGGAGATGCAGAGCTGGCTGAGCCGCTACCTCGGCGGCAAGCCGGTGATTGAGAAGCCGGTGTTCGCCGCGGAGGCGAAGTGACCCATTCCAGCCAGATGGATTGCCGCGTCGGCCCAAGGGCCTTCTCGCAATGACAGAAAAAAGCAGGCGCCGGTGATAAACACCGGCGCCTTTTCTTTTATGGCCAGCGGCCGCCGGAGCGGTCGGGGGTCGCAGCACTCAATGGTGCTGTTTGAATACGCGGCGCCACAAATGCGGCACAGCGCAAGGCGGTTTCTGCGGGCATTATCGCACGTTTCCCGGAAAAAACCAGCGGGAGTTATTCACCGGCACTCATTGCAAGAGGGGCTATATGCCACCGCCCCACGGATTTTAGACTGTCATTGCGAGGAGCGTAGCGACGAAGCAATCCATCTGGATCGCCACGGCGCGCTCCGCGCACCTCGCGATGACAATAGTCCAGAAGCTACGGGTGCTTGGTATTGCACCCCGATTCCTGCCGATTGATCGGGGCGCAAAGCCCCTCCTACCCCGCCGGTGCCGCCAGGCTGTAAATATAATGATCCACGTGCCGGTCGTGGAGCCACTCGGCTTTTTTCAGCAGACTCACCTGCTTGAAGCCCAACCGCAGCGGGATTTTCTGCGCGCGGAGGTTGGCCGTGGCCACGGCCACCACCAGCTGCTTGAGCTGGAGCTCCGTGAATGCATGGGCGATCACGGCGCGGCAGCAGAGCGTCATGATGCCCTGCCCCGCGCAGTCGGGCGCGATCCAGTAGGCCGGAAACCCGATGCGGTGGGCCCAGTCGATCCGGTTGTGACCGATGACACCCGCCAGCCGGCCGAGAGACCAGATCCCGCAGGTGAAGGCTCGGGTCTCCCGGTCGTCCCGCACGGTGCCCGCGATGTAGGCCCGGGTGTCGGCGACCGTCCGGGTGGCGTCCACCCATGGGAGCCACTCGCGCAGCGAAACCCGGTGAGTGTCCACCGCGGCAAACAGCGCCGTCGCGTCGGCGTCGGTTAACGGGCGCAGCTCCAGGCCGGGGTTGATGCAGTGGCGCCACATGGCCGGGCCTCACGCCAGGGGGGAAAATTGCGGATGCGCCGCCAGGCGTTTTTCGAACGCGGGTTTTTCGACGTCCGCCAGCCCGGCGGGAAACTTCGCCTGACTGCGCTGCCAGCGGCCGAGCCACTCCGCGCCCAGCAGTTTGGGCGCCGGCGGGTGCCCGTTCGCCCCGCCGGATCGCGTGAAGGCGACCGTCGTGTCCGCCCTCGGGCCGGTGCCGACACCTTCGGCGACGAAAAACCCCGCCGTCAGCAACGCGACCCGCACGGCGGTCGCGGAGGAATATGTGTAGAGCGCGGCGGCCTTGGCCTGGCAGTGGCGGTGGATGCGGGCGAACACCGCGGCGGTCCACAGGCCGGTGTCAGTCTTGGCCGAGAAGGGGTCGTAGAAAATCACGTCGGGCACGGCCGCCGTCTCCAGGAAATCCAGGAAGTCGCCCCGGTGCAGCTCCCACTGGAGTCGCCCCGAGGCATGCGTCCAGCGGCCGTGTTCAAGGATGGCTTGCGGCGCGCCGTGGCGGAGGTGAGGGAAATGGCTCGCGAATTTCGCCGCGAGGCGCAGCGGATCCAGGTCGATCTCGAAGCTGACGAGGCGCAGCGGGCGCACGGTGGCCGCGCCGTGCTCCGCGCAGGCGCGCTCGAAGCAGTGCAGGGCGGCCATGGCGTTGGACGCCGCGCCCAGACCCACGTCCCAGATGACCAGTTCGCTCTCGTCCGGCGCCGGCTGGCGCAGACGGTCAGCCAGGCCGGATTGTTGCACGTAAAGGCGCTCGGCCTCGTCACTCGGCCGGTTCACCGAGTGCATCACCTCGCCCGAGCTGATCTGCCGGATGCTGGCATGGCCCGCGGGGCTGGTGACGATGTCGTAATCGCCCAAGTGCTTTACCCGGGGAAGATGGCGTTTCTTGACCGGGTGGACGACGTTCTCCTCGTCGCTGCGGCCGAGCTCGGAGCGGTTGCGCTCGTAGAAGGCGGCGAAGTCACCGCGCAGGATGGCCGCGCGCATGTCCCTCATCAGGCGGTGGTAGAAGGCGAAATTGTGGATGCCGAGCAGGTGCCAGCCGAGGGTCTCGTCCGCCTTCACGAGGTGGTGCAGGTAGGCGCGCGAGTAGTGCCGGCAGATGGCGCAATCGCAGCCGGCCTCCAGCGGGGCCTCGGCGAACTTGTGCGGGAGGCGGCGCAACTGGACCTTGCCTCGCGCGGTGAACGCCACCCCGCGCTGTGCCAGCTGCCCCGGGATGATGCAGTCAAACATGTCCACGCCGCGATGGACCGCCTCCAGGATGTCGAGCGGCGTGCCCACGCCCATGAGGTAGCGGGGCAGGTTCTCCGGCA
>DAORVZ010000200.1:0-4793 GCA_035434005.1 Lacunisphaera sp. | reverse complement strand
ACCTACGCCCCTTTCCCAGTGAAAGGGCAGGCCTGACACCAGAGCCAGGCCGGCTTCCATGCCCGCGGCGCCGGCGAACAGGCGGCAAAGTTTCCAGCGTCCCGCCACCGCTCAACTGCGATGTATGGCTAAATCGCCTGAGCCTGTCTGACAGCGGGGTCGTGTTGGCGCCAGATCAGCATCAGGAGGAAGCCGATCGCCGCGCCGCCGAGGTGGGCGAAGTGCGCCACACCGGCACCGAATATGGAAAAGCCGGTGACCCCGGAAAACAAATCGAGGAGCAGCATGCCCGGGATGAAGAATTTTGCCGCAACGGGCATGGGCACGAACATCAAGGAAAGCTTGGCGTTGGGATGCAGGCAGCCGAACGCCACCAGCAAACCGTAGATGGCGCCCGAGGCACCCACCATCGGAGCGATGTGAATCCGATAGAGGTCCACGAGCACGGCCTTTACTGCGGAGTCGGCCGGCAGCGAGCCTCTCCCTGTTGCCATCAGATCGCTGATGGCCGCAGGGGTCAGTCCCGCCGCGACCAGCCGCGCGTGGAGCAGGCCGGCCTCATGCCAGTTGACCCCGAGCTGGATCAAGGCGGCGCCCACGCCGCAGAGGAAATAAAAGATCAGGAACCGCGTCGCGCCCCACTCCCGCTCCAGGATCGTGCCAAAGGAGACGAGCGCGAACATGTTGAAGAAGATATGCCCGAGGTCCGCGTGCAGGAACATGTAGGTCACGGCCTGCCAGGCGCCGAAATTGGCGTTGTCCGGAAACCAGCACGCGCCTGCGGCGATGATCCTCTCGTGCCAGCCAGGCACCAGCAGGCCCGCGGCAAAGACCACGATGTTCACGCTCAGCAAGGCGAGCACCGCCCGGGACATACGATTCATGCGGCAAAGGTTACGATCACGCCGCCAATCGCAACCCCGCAGGTCTATTTAACGCAAAAGCGTGAAGGCGCTGTTGGGATCTAAATGTAGAGGCGAACCTTGGTCCGATCTCACCCACGAGGTCAGCACAAGCGCCGCCCCTACATCCTGGATCGTTTTGCGATTTTTGTGCTTTTTGTGGCCAACCTGCCTTGGCATCGATCCGCGTTAATCCGCGCAATCCGTGGTTACTCGCTCTTCTTCAGGTCTCAGGTTTCAAATCTCAGGTTTCCTCTTTTCACGCACTACCCCGATCACGCGCCGCACCAGCGAGGCGGTGAGCCAGCTGCCGGCGATGGCCAGCGTGGTGACCAGCGTGGCTTTCACCCAACCGGACAGGGGCACGCCGAGCAGCGCTAACTGCAGCCAGGTCACAAACACGTAATGCACCAGATACATGCCATAGGCGTTGCGCGAAAGGCTGTCTGCGATCGAACTATGCCCGCGCTCCTTGCGCGCAAACCAGGCGAGCAGCGCGAAGGTCGTCACCACCCCCGTGGCCGCATACAGGACGTTGGTCACGTTAAACACAAGGGGCGCGTCCTCTCCCTTGCCCAGCTTCGTCATCGCCATGATCAGCATCACGACAAAGCCGAAGAACACCACGCCGGCCACCGTCGACCAGGTCTTCCAACGCCGCGCCAGCGGGCCGGCGGGGGTCATCCAATTGCCCAGCACGGCGGGCGCGCCGGCCCCGAGCGCGCAGCCCACGAAGAAATAGAGCCCGTAAAGCGGCAGCCGGGCGGACTGCGCGGTAAAGGGTCCCCACGAGGACCAGCCAAACGGATTCGCAAACCAGGTCGTGACCACATAGGCCACGGCGGCGGCCGCGCCAAAAACGACACAGGTGCGCACGGGGCTCACGAGACCCCGGGCCCCCAGCACCGCCAGTTTCTCAAAGGCGCGCGGGGCCCAGGCATGCAGCGCCGCCGCCGCCACGCTGAAGGCGAACAACAGCCACAGGAACCACGCCGGGCCCGCCGGCCACATGCCGAGCCCCTGCCAGGCTGTCCAAAAACCCGGGCTCCCCGTTTCCGCCGCTCGCATCAGGTAGGCGGGAAGATAGGCCAGCGGTGCCAGCACCATCGCGGAGATGACGAACGGCACGCCGAGACGCCAGCCGCGATCACACAGGAACGTGACCGCTCCCTTGCGGCGCAGGCTCGACGGCACGAAGAGGCCCGCCAGCAGGAACATCATCGCCATGAAAAAGGAATCATTCCACAGCACGAAGGCATCGATGCCCGGGGCCCGCGCGGCGTCCACCACCGGGAACGCGCCCCACACCATGTTCGTGCGCGTAAAGGCCCCGGCCGGCGGCGCGTAGGGATGGTATGCCAACACGGCATGGTGGGCTATCACGAGCAACGTGAGCGTCGCGCGGGTCAGGTCGAGCGCAGCATCGCGCGCGGGCACAGGGATGTTTTTGGTCATGGGAAGGATGGGCCCCGGGGTATCCGGGGAAATTCAGGTGGGCGGATTCAGCGCGATCAGGCGTCGCGGCGGGTTGGACCCAGGCGCCTTCGCACGGCGCGCATGTAGAGCGTCATCGGGATGAGCGTGAGCAACGCGACGACGATATAGAAAACCATCTGGTTCTGCTGCGCCTGCGGATCCGCAGCGAGCGCGAGGGCCGTGGGGTTGTTCACGTGGCGGGCAAAGGCCACTGGCGCGTTGGCGGCCACATGCGCGATGCCGAAGCCGCCGCCTTGCGCCACCTGCCAGCCGAGCGCGCTGAGCCAGGCGAAAGCCTTCACGCCAACCGCGATGGCGCCGATGGCGACCAGGCCCGTGCCAAAGGTGCCGAGCCCAATCGCCCCGACGCTGACCGCGCCGACCGACAGGAAGCCGACCGCGAAGGCGCCGACGCTCACGGGCGCCACGGCAAAGGCACCCCACGCAAAAAGCAGGCCATAAGCGCGGTCGCCGCCCGCGATCCAGCCGACCACCGCCCCGTCCCCTTCCTCAGGCGACGCGAAACGCATATGCACCAACGGCACCCCGAAAAGCGCCGCCCGGCTGCGATAGACACCCGCCTCCGAGCCCGGCCGGTCGCGCTCAGCGGCGAACAGTTCCGGATGCCGCTGCCGCTCCTCCGTGCGCATCCGGCGAAACTGCCGCAACACCCGCGCAAGCAGGAGCGGCCAGCCAAAGATAAAACCCAGCACCAGGACCTGGCAGGCAATCGCGCAGGCCGCGCGATATTCCGTCCAGCGGAAGGCTGCCTCACGCAGGCCCCAGATCGCGACGAGGTAAGCGAGCGACCCAAAGAAAAAGCTGATGGTCGCTATGATCGTGGCCCGGCGCTCGCGCGGGGTGCGCGACTGGTCGAGGCCGACGCGCAGCTGCATCAACGCGCTGACCATGCCCGACGCCGACGCCAGTAGCGCGGCGAAGGTCGTCGTCTTGGCAATCGCCCCGCCGTGCGCCGCCACTGCGGCCCCGAGCCCGGCGGCGTGGGCCGGCGTCGGCGTTATCAGGGCTGGCAGCGCCGCCAGCACGCCGAGCGTGAAGGCGCGGCCCGGGGTCGAACGTTCGAGCGCCCCCTCGACGAAGGCGAGGGCCTGCTCCTGCAACATCTTGCGGCCGCGCGCGAGGCGCTGTTTCACGGCATCCTCGGTGAGGTCGAGCGCGACGGCCACGTGTTCGATCGAACGGCTTTCCCGATAATATAGCACGAGCGGCTCGCGATAGAGCGGCGGCACGCGCTCCAGGGCACGCCAGACAATGGCCTGCTCCTCGTTGCGCATGGCGGCGTCGCTGGCGAGCGGTTCGTCCGCGGCGATTTCCCCGGCCGCCTCGACCGGCTCGGCGCCGAGGACGGGGTCGCGGTCCCGTCGGCCACGGCTGACCTTGTGCCGGAGGATGCCGCAGAGCCAGGGCCGGAGTTTTTCCGGTTCGCGCAATTCGCCCAACTGGCTCCAGGCGGTGATGAAGGTTTCCTGCGCGGCGTCCTCGCTCTCCACCACGCTCCCCGTGGACGCATACGCCAGCGAACAAAGCAGGCGCTGGTAGCGCTCCACGATCCGCGCAAACGCGCCCCGCTCCCCAGCCACGCACGCGTTCACAAGATCCGCATCGCTGGCGGTCTGGTCAAGGAGAGGCTGTTCGGGCATCGGCATGGGTGTCGTATGCAAGATAGTGCCAGAATCCTCGCCGTCGGTGACAAATTTTTTCGTCCCGACAAACCGCCGTAGGTAAGACCTTCCTAAGGCGGTTTACGCAAAGGCTCAGAGACGCTAAGAAAGCCTTGGCGCCCCACTTTTGCGTCTTTGCGTTAACTCCTACCGCTTTGGCTCGTAGCGCAGCGCGACCACCCCCGACTTAAACTCCTTCCGGCCCACCAACTTCAAATCGACGTGCTTGGATAGGCCGGCGAACAGCGTTGGGCCGTGCCCGGCCAGCCGGGGATGCACGATAAATTCGTATTCATCGATCAAGCCCAGTTCGGCCAGGGCCTGCGGGAGCTTCACGCCGCCTACGTAGATGCCCTTGCCCGGTTCATGCTTCAGGTGCCGGACGGCCGCCGCCAGATCCCCGCGCAGGAGCTCGGCATTCCAGTCGACCTGGGCCAAGGTGCCGGAGACGACATACTTTTTCGCCGCATGGATCTTCCGGGCAAAGGGCATCATCCACGGGGCCATCCACTCCGGCTTCACGCCCGTCTGCCCCGGCTCGCGGAAGGCCGATTCCATCATCTGGTAAATCACGCGACCAAACAGAAGGGCGTCCGCCCCGGCGATGATATCGGTGGAGTAACGGTGGGTTTCCTCATCCGGGATGCCGGCCTGATGGTCACAGCACCCGTCCAGGGTGACATTGATGGAATAGCGCAGGGGTCGCATGGGTTGGCCTCCAGTTTTGAGGGAT
>DAORVZ010000199.1:0-4806 GCA_035434005.1 Lacunisphaera sp. | reverse complement strand
GCACTTCCACGAGGATCCGACGCTGATGCTGCTCATCGACCGTAAGCCGCAAGACCTCTCCTTCAACGAACTACGCCGCATCACCGAGTATTTCGCCACGGACAACAACCCGAAGGTCGTCCGCTACGAGGTGCGCTACTACAGCCTGCTGTTTGAGACGCTCGGGCCGCTGATCATCATGGCCATCGCGATTCCCTTTGCGGCTTCCGGGGTGCGCGTGAGCCCGGCCGTGGGCGTCTCGAAGTCCATCGGCCTGTTCTTTGCGTATTACATCCTGACCAGCCTGGCCACGATGCTGGGCGGGCGTGGTTACTTGAATCCGGTCTGGGCGGCGCTGATGCCGAACCTGGCGATGGTCGGCTTGGCGGCCTGGTTCTTCGGGCGGATGCGGTGAGGCCGACGCCGCCCGCCGTGGGGATTTCAAATTGGCGATCCCCATTCCGTCCGCGCCGCGCCGCTCAGGGCAGAAACGGCGGCGGCCACTTGAGGAACTCCAGCGTGGCGATGCGGCCCCAGTTGGAGTAAAGGATCAGCCCCCAGACCACGACGCAGTTGATGTAGGCGAGGAAGACGGCGGCGCTGCCCATATCCTTCGCGCGTTTGGCGAAGGGGCGTTTCTCCAGCGAAATGTCATCAATCGTCCACTCGATGGCGGAGTTCAGCAGCTCGGCGATGACGATGAGGAACAGTGCGGTGATCATCACGGCCGTGGAGACGGCGTTGACCGGGAGGATGACGGCGAAGGGCGTGAGGATGGCGACGAAGAGCAAATCCTCGCGGAACGAGGGCTCATGCCGCACGGCCGCCCGGAAGCCATCGAGCGCATATTTGACCGAGGCGAGGAAATTCCGGAAATCGCGGCGTTTGGACTCGGGGGGTGGAATGGTCTCGCTCACATCCGGGAGTGTCGCCGCCCGCCGGAATACGGACAATCCCAAACACAGACCGCCGCTACAGGGTTGCCCTGAACGGGTCGCCCACAAGGCTCGCCGCCCTATGGCTACGGCATTGATTGCAGGTGCGAGCGGACTGGTGGGCAGGGAGCTGCTGACGCTGCTCCTCGCCGCGCCGGAGTATGACCGGGTGATCGCGCTCGGCCGGCGCCCGCTGGGCCTGGCACACCCGAAGCTCACGGAACTGATCGTGGACTTTGCGGCGCTGGAGCAGTCGGGCGCGGATCTTCGGGGCGACGACGCTTTCTGCTGCCTCGGGACGACGATCAAGGTGGCAGGCTCGCGCGAGGCTTTCCGGGCGGTGGATCAGGCAGCGGTGCTGGCTTTCGCCTGGGCGGCGCAACGCGCGGGCGCGAAGCGTTTCTTCGTCATCTCGGCGCACGGGGCCGACGCGCAGTCGCGGGTCTTCTACAGCCGGGTGAAGGGGGAGGCCGAGGAGGCGCTGCAAGTGCTGGGGTTCGCCACGCTCGCGGTGTTCCGGCCCAGCCTGCTGCTGGGGCGGCGCGCCCGGCCGCGCCTCGGCGAGCGCGTGGCGGCGGCGATGCTCTGGCTGGTTGAGCCGCTGTTGCTCGGGCGGCTGCGGCAATACCGCGCCATCGAAGCCGGGGTCGTGGCCCGCGCGATGCTGCGCTGCTCCTTCGGCCGGGCGGGGCAGGGGGTGCTGATTTTCCCGTCCGACGAAATTCAGGATCTCGGCGGTTTTGGCGACTGATCTCTCAGCTCCAGTTATAGTTGAAACTCACACAGCCAGACCGGGCACCGACGGTGGGGTGCCGCGGCAGGGCTCAGCTCCAGTTATAGTTGAAACTCACGCTGATCCGCTCGGCCGTGGTGCGATTGGCGGCCACCTCGTGGCGCAGCCAGCTTTCAAAGAGGATGACGTGACCAGCCTGTGCGGGGTAGGTGATGTGCGGCCGGTGGGCCGGTCTGGCGGTGGCTGTCTTCGGCGGTGCGGCCATGAACTTGCTCAGGCGGGGGTCCTCGAATTTCAGGCCGGGCACGCCGGCGGGCGTGGCGACGTAGTAAGTGCCGCTGATGAAGGCGAGCGGATGCAGGTGCAGGCTGTGCGCGGCGTGCTCGGGCATGATGTTCACCCAGAAATCCGTCATCGCGATCGTCCGGCCGCGCAGGTCCATGTCGAGTTGGGCGGCGAATTTCCGCACGTGCGCCGTGAGCTTGCGTTCCAGCCCGGCGAAGGTGGACGAAAATTTATGCAGCTGGTTGAGCGAGGCGTAGGAGGTGTAGCCGCCGGGGTAGTTTTTCGCCGACCAGCGCCGGCCGGCGGTATCGTAGTCGCGGAGCTGGCGACATTCCTCGGCGAGGCTGGCGTTGAACGACTTCAACCCGGCCCGCAGCAACGGCTCATGATAGATGTAAGTGGGGAACCAGGCGCGGGTCGGCATGTCCGGCAACCAACTGGCTGTCCGGCGAAAGCGCAACCCGTAAGCCACCGGGCACCTTTGGGATTGAAAGCGCCGCCGCCGATTGCTTGAACCTCCGATTCACCATGAAACCAACCACCTTTAAGCATCTCCTCCACCTGGCCATCGCGCTCGGACTGGCCCTTGTCGCGCGCGCCGATCGCGTCGAGCTCACCGACGGTTCCGTCGTCCTGGGCAAACTGCTCTCCGCCGAGGGCGGCAAATTCAAGCTTGAGCCGGCCTTCGCCGGCACGATCGAGATCGCCCAGGACAAGATCACGAGCTTCAGCACCGATGAAGCCGTCAACGTCGCGCTCGCCGCAGGCAGCACCGTGCTCGGCCAGGTGACGGCCGCCGGCGCCGGCATCACCGTGGCTGCGGCCGACGGCCAGATGGCTGCCGCCACCAGCAAGGTGGCCGCGATCTGGCGCCCGGGCGCTGACAGCCCGGCCCTGCGCGACGCCAAGGCCGCCGCCGAGAAGCTCCAGCGCCGCTGGGCCTACGAGGCCTCGGCCGCCATCACCGGCCGCACCGGCGGCTCGGAGAAGTTCGCCGGCTCCCTCGGGTTCAAGGCCACCCTCGCGGGCGCGGAGGACAAGCTCGTGTTCGCCGGCGCCATCAACCGCGCGCAGGAAAACGGCAACGAGACCGCCAACGACTGGAAGGCCGGCGTGGACTACTCCTCCGCCATCGCCGGCGGCAAGAGCGTGTGGTATGCCCGCACCGAGCTGAGCAAGGATGTGATCAAGGCCCTCGACCTTCGCTCCAACTCCGCCTTCGGTCTCGGCCGCAAGCTCGTGAAGACCGACCGGCAGGACACGGAGCTCCGCTTCGGTCTCGGTTATGTCTATGAGACCTACGCCACAGGCGCCGCGAACTTCAGCTCCGCCGGCCTCGATGTCGCCATCATCAATTCCTCCACCCTTGGCTGGGCGAAGATGAACAACAGCGTCAGCTGGACGCCCTCGTTCAAGGAATTCGCCAACTACCGCCTCGTGCATGAGACCTCCTTCGACCTGCCGATCCAAACCGGCGAGTTCTGGAAGCTCCGCATGGGCGTGAACAACGACTACCAGAGCGAACCGGTGGGCGGCGTCGAACGGCTCGACACCACCTACTTCACGGCACTGATCCTAAATTGGAAGTAACCCTCCGGGCCTCGTGCCCGGGGCGCTTTTCGGAAGCGGAGCCCTCACCGGCTCCGCTTTTTCTTTGGCTGCGTGGCGCGGAAATTTGGTTGGAAGTGCGCGCCGGCGCCGGGCATCCTGCCAGCATGAAACGCCTCCTGCTCCTGAGCATTCTCCTCCTCCGGACGGCCACCGCGGCCGATTTTTGGACGCAACTCACGCCGGCGGAGCGCGCCGCCGCCGGGATCGAGCAATTGACGCCCGCGCAGCAGGCCACCCTCGACCAGCTCGCCGCCCGCTACGCCAAGGAGGGGGCGCGGCAGGCGGTCGAGGTCGTGAAGGCTGAGGCCCGGCAGGAGACGGTCGCCGCCGTCCAACAAGCGCGGCAACAAGCCAAGGAGGAAGCCCAGGGCGAATCGCGCCAGCGGAAGATTGCGAACGCCGGGCTCGCCGCCCGCGACGACGACGAGGCCATCCGCACGCGCATCGTCGGTGATTTCCGCGGTTGGACGGGGAACACGGTTTTCAGGCTGGAGAACGGCCAGTCCTGGCAGCAGGCCGACAAGGAAAACCGTTTCTTCCCGAAACAGACCAACCCCGAGGTCGAGCTGATCCCCTCGGCCTGGGCGGGTTGGAAACTGAAGATCGTGTCGGAAGGCCTCTGGGTGAAAGTGAAACGCCTCCACTGAGCCGCCGCTATTTCCCGCGCCGCCGGAGCGCCCCGGACATGGCGAGCGCCGGGCCCCACCAGCCGCGCTGCCGCAGCAGTTCCGCCCAGCGGGCCGGCCGCAAAACCGAGACCAGCGCGATCAGCACGCAGGCGACTGCGAAGAATCGCAACACCAGCCAGGCGACCGTCTCCCACGGCCGGCCGCTGCCGAGCAGAATGGCCGTGACGACCAGCAGCGGCAGCCAGAACTGCCAGCGGCCGAATTCGCGCAAGCGCCGGATCCAGCCTGGCCGTTCGGAACCGCCGGCGACCGCCGGGGCACTCCGCGCTGTTTCCCGATCAATGATGTTTTGCAGCGCGACCGGCGGCCGGCGCAGATACCACGCGGTCACCGCGATGCCCCCGGCCACGACGGCATGCACCACCGCCCACGCGCCGACCAGCCACGGCAGGCCGGGCGCCGTGATGTGCCAGCGGTCGGCCAGCCAGAGCACGGCCGTGTCGTAGGCGCGGACGAGCTCGTCGCCCAGCAGCAGGTATTGCAGGAGAAAGCCCTGCAGCGCCGCCCACGCGCCCACCAGCGCGCCCCCTAGGCCGATCGCCAGGGAATTCCAACCGAGCGCTTGCACGGTTCC
>DAORVZ010000198.1:0-4827 GCA_035434005.1 Lacunisphaera sp. | reverse complement strand
GAACTCGCAACCGCCGTGGTGGCGGTCCCCCGCGCGGAGTATCGGCGAGGCGATCGCGGCCGGCCTGCCGGAGCACGACCCCCATACGCTCGAGGGCATCAGCCGGCGCGGAACCCTCCAGGCGCTCTTTGCCCGATCGGAACCGGATGCCGATGCCACCTCGTTCGGGGTGCTGGCGGGCGGGTTGTTTGCGCTCGGTTTTTTCACGGCGCTGCTGCGAGTCCGGCGCAAGGGCGCGGCGTTGGTCGTGGTGTGGGGCCTCGGCCTCGGCGTGTTCCTCTGCTTCTTCCATGCGATGCAGCAATGGCACCCGTATGGCTTCCGGTATTTCGTGCTGGTGGCGCCGTGGATGGCCGTGGTGGCCGCGTGGTGGCTGCAGGGGTTGCCGCGGCTGGCGGGTGGGATGCTGTGCGGTGTGGCCGGCCTGACGGTGGCGGCGATGACTTGGAGTGCCGTCTTCGACACTTATCAAAGCGGCTGGCGGGCGATCGGGCAGCCGGCGCGCGCGCGCGGCTATTTCGCGGCCCGGCAATGGGCGGCATGGGCGGCGGCGCTGGACCGGCCGGAGAGTGCGTGGCGGGTCGCGTTGCCAGACCGGCGGCCGATCGCGGCCTTCTACCGCGGATCGGCGGCGCGAGTCGTGCAGTTGCAGCCTGTGCCGGACCGGGCGGTGGACACCGCAGAAACCTGCGCCGGGGAGGCACCCGGTTGGGTGATTGTTCCTGCGGCTCAATTCATCGGACGGGAAGGCCGGGTGCGGGCGCGCACCTGGCTGTTCGAGGGCGCGGAGGACAATCCATTCAGTCTGGCCGCCTATCGCGTGCTCGGGCCCGGCGAGCGGCCGGTGCCGATCCTCTACCGGCAGCGCCTCGTCCAAGAAGGCGCAGAGGCCCGCTGGGATCTGCTGGTCAAGGTATGGACGGAGCGCGAGGTGGCGCTGTGGATCGAGAACCCGGGCGCGGCGACGTGCGCCTATCGGATTGATACCTCCGCCGGCCGGCAGGAGGGCGAGGTGGCGGCCGGTGCTTCGCAAACGGTGATGGTCGCTTTGTCCGCCAATGCAGTCAGCCAGATAATCGTGACTTTCCGTTCCGCCGCCGGACGGGTGGCTCCGGTGCCGCGCGTGACACTGGCGGATCAGTTGACGCGATAGCCCAGCGCCGCAGAGAGATCCTCGGCACTCAGCCGGTAGACGAGGATGGAGGGATCGGGCTGGGCATCAGGTTTTCGCGTTTTTAGGAAGTGCCGCAGTCGCGTGAAGCGCAGCTGATCCCACTCGAACCAGAGGTCGCTGCCAAGCTTCAGGCGGTCCGGGGCCAGTATCCGGGCCAAGCGCGCCTGATAGGCCTGCTCGTGAGCCTCCGTCCACGGCCCCGGCGCCATGGTGTAGACGCCCTGCAGCAAGGTGGCGCTGACGGCGTAAAGCCCCGGACGGAGTTGAGCCGGGAAGTTGATGTGCTCGCGATTGAAGTAGCCGTCGCCGATGCGGATCGCGCGCAGGTCTTCATACCAAGGCGAATCGGAGCCGAAGTAAGCGAGATAGAGTCGGTCAGTCCCGCGATGCTGCGCGAGCCAGGCTTCGAGTCGCGGCAGGCCCTGGCCCCAGTCGAGCGAGCTGTCGACGAGGTAGGCGTGACCCTGATCCGGGCCGCCGGCGAGGCGGTTGAAGAAGGCCACATAAGCCGGGCGCACGTTCCAGGTGGCTACATTGGCGCCGAGGAACAGCAGCGCGACCGCCCAACCCAGCCAGCGCGGCGAGCGCGTGATGGCGAGGCCCAACGCGCCGCCGATGATGCCCCACGCGCACTCGGCCGGCAGGAGGTGGCGGATGCCGATGTTCAGGTTGCCGCGCAGCACAAAGACGGTGTAGATGCTGACGAACGCCAGCAGTGGTCCGAGGCGATACCAGAGCCGGCGCGGGCGCCGCTCATATCGGCCGAGGCGCAACAGAACGAAGGGGACCGTCAGGCCGAGCGTGAGCAGCGCGAGCGGCGTTTTCAGCAAGATCGAGACCGGGAAGAACAGCGGCCAGCCGGTGGTGCCGTATTCGCCGAGAAAAAACGCCGGCCGCCATTTCGAGAAAGTGTAGACGTGGGCAAAGCCGAAGAGATAGGCCTCGGGCAATACGCGGTGCTCCTTGGCCCAGGCCACGACAGTGCGCACCAGACTCGGAGCGACCGCCACGGGGTGGTTGGCCGCGATGCCCTCCGGCACCGGCGTCTGCATCGTGTAGGGCAACTCGCCCAGCAGGTATTCCCACTTGATCGGATATTCCGCCGATCCGCCGCCGCGGGTCGGATAATAGCGGAAGCCATAGGCGCCCCAGATAAGGGTGTAGGCCAGGGCTGCCGCCGCGACCGTGCCGCCGGCGAGCGCGGGCAGGCGTCGCCAGCCGCGCCACCGCCAACGGTGCGCACCCCACGCCGCGCGGAGCGGAGCCGGATGCGCCAGCCGGAACACCCCCAGCGCGGCAAAGACAAAAACAAACATCGGTGCCGAGAACTTGGCCAGCGCCAGCAGGCCCAGCGCCAGACCGAACAACAGCACGCGGCCCGCCGTCACGCGGTGCAGCATCCGCCAGCCGGTCAGCAGCGCAGCCAGAAAGCCGAAGGAGGCCATCAGGTCAGAGGTCGCCAGGCCGGTGTGCGCGAGCACGGTGGGGCTCGATGTGAAGAAAGCCGTCGCCACCAGCGCGCCGACGGAGCCCCACAGATCGCGGGCCCAGCGATAGACCAGCGCGCCGGTCGCCACGCCGAGCAGTGCGATCATGCAGCGCGCCGCGAAGATCATCAGGCCGGGCTGGTTGCCGATATGGAAAAAGAAAAGATTGCCCACGCCCCACGTGTCGGCGCGTTGCAGGGCGATCGCCGTGGCCGGCACCGGCACAGGGTTGAGCCACAGCAGTGGCAACGCCGCGAGCCGTTGCGGCAGGTTGCCGTTTTCCGGCTGCAGCCGGTAGTCGCCGTGCCTCCAGTATTCGTAGCCGGCGGTGACGTGGATCACCTCGTCCGCCGTGATGCCGAGCTCCGGTGACACGCTGATGGCCTGTCCCCAGAACCACGCGAGCAGCAGCGCCGCCAAAAATCCCGGCCGGACGCGGGTAAAAACAAAGGAACTCATGCGCGGCCATTTCCGCAAAGCGGCAGGCGGGTGGCAACTCCGCAGGTGCCGGCGGCGGCGTGACTCGGCATTGTAAGCCTCGCTTTCAAAATCGTCGCGGCTACACCTGTCGCGTGGAGCCCCACTGCCGACCAACCCTCGTGGAGAAATATTTCTGGCCGGGCGGACTCGGCCTGATGGCGGCGGTGCTGGCCGTGTTCTGGCCGGTCGTGGGCTTTGATTTCGTCCGGTGGGACGATGACATCAACATCACGCAAAACCCGCTGCTTGCCGCACCCTGGTCGTGGACGCTGCTGGAACGGTTGTTCGACAGCGACCAGGCCCTGCGTTTCAAGCCGCTTCACTGGCTGTGCTTTCGCGCGCTGCATGACGCGTTCGGCTTCAACCCCGCGGCTTGGCATTGCTTCAGCCTGGCGCTGCATGTCGCGGCGACGGGTTTGTTTTATGGGGTCCTGCGCCGGGTGTATGTTTTTCTGGGGATCGGCGGCGCGGCGTGGGCGGCCTTGGCCGGGGCGGCGGTCTGGGCGTTGCACCCGTTGCGCGCGGAGGTGGTGGCGTGGTCCACGGCTTCACCGTATTCACTGACGGGGGTCATGTTGCTGGCCTCGTTCGCGTGTTATCTTGAGGCATCGCTCCGGCCGGCACCGGCTCGCGGGTGGTTGGTCGGGTCGTGGGTGGCCGCCGTGCTGGCCTATGGCAGTTATCCGGTGGGCGCCACTTACGGGCTGTGGTTGATCGCCGCCGATCGCTGGCTGCTGCCCGCCAAGGCGGGACAGATCCGCGCTCCGGCCTGGTGGAAGAAGCACGCGCTGTTTATCGCACCGGCGTTGCTCACCGTGGCGCTGACCGTCTGGAGCCGATTCACCACACCCGGCATTTTCACCGCGGCACCGACTGTCGAGTCCGTCGGGGTGCTGAGCCGGGTGGAGATGGCGGTGGCTTCACTCGGATATTTTCTGCGCGTGCTGGTCTGGCCGGCGGAACTGACGCCCAACATCCCGCCGCTCGCGTCGGGTGCGACGCTGGCGGTGGCGGGACTGGCCTGCCTTGCCGCTGCCGGTCTGGTCCTGTGCTGGCTTTTGCGAGGGACGAGACCTGCCTGGGCGCTTGTCGGTCTCGGCGGGGCCGCGCTGGCATTGCCCTGCTTGGGGTGGACCGAGCGTCCGGCCTGGCCGGTGGATCGCTACAGTTATCTGGTCCACCTTGTCGTGATTGGCGGTGCGGTCGGCGGGTTGTTTCGCTGGGCGGCTTCAGGCCGGTTCCGCCAAATCGGTCTCGTTGGCGCGCTCGTAATCCTCGTGCCGCTCGCCGCGCTGGCGGCGAGGCGGCAGACGATGATCTGGCAGGACAACGCCGCTCTTTTCTCCCATATGAAGCGTCATCCCCGCTTTGCCGACAACCCGCGGCAACAGGGTCACGTCTATTACCTCTGGGGCAGCGCGGAGGTGGTGGCGGGTCACCCGGCGCGGGCGGCGGAACTCTTCAACCGGGCGCAACAGGCTTATCTTGAGGCGATCAAGGGGGCGGTGGGGCGCGAGGATTACACCGAGGCGCTGGCGCTCTCGACTCATTTGGAGCACAATTTTTCCCTCACCCCAGTCATGCGGCGCGAACGTGGCGCCTGGCTGCTCCGGCTCGGGCGCAAGCCGGAGGCGCTGGGTGAATTGGAGCGCGCCCGCCTGGAACTCCCGGATGATCCGCGCCTCG
>DAORVZ010000197.1:0-4862 GCA_035434005.1 Lacunisphaera sp. | reverse complement strand
AGCCGGTGCCGGCCAATGCAGTCGCCAAGGGTGTGCCCGCCCGATGGGCCTGAACCTGAACCGGCGTCCGACATGAAGATCGTGGTCGTCTCGCAGTACTACCCACCGGAGAACGTGCCGATCCCCGGCGAGGTCGCCCGCGGCCTGGCTGAGCGTGGGCACAGCGTCCGGGTGATCACCGGCTACCCGAACTACCCCAAGGGCAGGGTCTTCGCCGGTCACCGCCAGCGGTGGTGCCGACTTCGTCGACGTGAGCCTCATCCCGGTCTCTGCCGTGGAGCGCATCGAGGTCCTCTCCGACGGTGCTTCCGCCACCTACGGTTCGGACGCCGTCTCCGGCGTGGTGAACATCATCCTGAAGACCAACTATCGCGGCGCCGAAGTGAGCGGCCGCTATGGTTGGAGCCCGGCGGATGGCAAATACGCCGAGCGCAGCTATTCGGGCGTGTTCGGTGCCGGCACCGACAAGACCAACCTCACCATCTCCACGGAGTTCAAGAAGAGCGATCCCCTCATCCAGAAGGATCGTCCTTGGTCCAAGGGGCAGTTCCGCACCCCGTCCTTTGCCGGCTCGATCAACATCGGCAACGACTTCTACTACCTGAACCCATCGCTCAATGCCCCGCCGCTGAACACCGACATGACTCCCGCCCAGTTGGTCGCTGCCGGCATCTATCAAGGCCCTCTCACCCAAGGAGCCGTGGCGCAGTTCTTTGATCTCGCCGAGAAGCCCACGATGCTCATCGACGCCCAACGCCGCAGCGTGGTCGCGGCCGTGGATCACCGCCTGACGGACAGCACCACGGTGTTTGCCGACTTCATCTACTCCAACACATCCACATTCTCGGTGCTCAACGCCCAGCCGGTCAGCGGCGCGGTCGCGGGTGCCACGGCGACCAACCCGTTCGCGGTCACCGTCACCGCCCGCAACCGCTTCGTGGATTTCCCGCGCGTTTATAATGCGGAAAATTGGGCCACCCGCGGCGTCTTTGGCGTCAAGGGCAGCTTTGCCGACACGTGGCGCTATGAGGCCGCCGCCAACTTCAACAACACGACCACGAAGTTCCGCAACGGCGGCCTGATCGACGCTGCGGCCTATACCGCTGCGGTCGCCGACTTGAGCTTCAACCCCTTTGCCCGTGTTCAGGCGCCCGGTGTGCTGGCCAAGATGATTGGCACCAGCTTCCGCGACTACCAGAGCCAGCTGATCGGTTTCGACTTCCGTGTCTCCGGCGAACTCATGCAACTCCCCGGCGGCCCGCTCTCCGTTGGTTTCGGCGCCGACACGCGCCGCGAGTCCCTTGAGTTTACTAACGACCGCTACGACCAGACCGGTGGCTGGCTCCAGGCCACCCCGCGTCAGCCGTTCGCGGCCAACTCGAGCGTCGACGGCTACTTCGCCGAAGTGCGTGTGCCGATCTTCGACAAGGGCAATTCCGTCAAGGGTGCTCACATCCTCGAGTTTTCCGCCGCCGCCCGCAAGGAGCTCTACAACAAGACGACCGACCCGTTCGTGCCGAAGTATACGATTCGCTGGCTACCGTTCAACGACGAGTTCGCGGTTCGCGCGACCTACTCCGAGTCGTTCAGCGCCCCTTCGCTGTTCAACCTCCTCGGGCCAGTCTCGGCTGGTTTCACCGCGAGCATCAACATCAACCGTTTCGACACGTCCGGCAATCCGCTCAATGTGACCACGGGCTCCCGCCAGTATCGCTCCTCCTCGGGCTCCAATGCGAACCTGATCCCGTCGGAGTCCCGCAACTGGACCGCCGGTGTCGTCTGGTCCCCGGCCGGCAAGCTCAAGGGCCTCGAGATGTCCGCCGACTGGTTCAGCATCGACGAGCGCAACCTAGTCTCCTCGATCTCCTCCTCGCTCATTGTCAGCAGCGTCGAACAGTTAGGCACGGCCTCCCCGTATGCCTCGCTTGTCCGCCTCGGCCAGAGCTTGGCGGGTGAGACCTACTTCGGCACGGGCACGCCCATTGCCACTCCGGGTCAGATGAGCAACCGTCCCTCCGACGAGGTCTGGATCACCAACCAGTTGGTGAATATCGCCGGCGTCTGGCAGTCCGGTGCCGACATCAAGGTGTCCTACACCTATGACACCAAGACTTGGGGCGTGATTAGCGCCCGCACGTCCGCGGTCTACCTCAACGAGTATGTCATCCAGAGTCTCCCTACCGACACGCCGTTTGACTACGCCGGTTCGTATTCGGGCACCAGCCTGTATGCCCGTTACCGCTTCTACACTCAGCTGGGCTGGTCCTACAAGGGCTGGGATGCCGGCCTAAACAACACCTATATCCCCGGTGTTGAGGACGTGGCGGGTGGCGCTGGTGCGCCAGATGTCGCGGCCTATTCCACTTGGGATGCGCGCCTCGGCTACAGCTTCAAGGGCTCCAGCAACCGCTGGCTCAAGGGCCTGTCCATCGGCGCGGGGGTGAACAACGTCCTCGACGAGGATCCACCGTTCATCACCTCGGAAGGCAATCAGAACCACGACATCAACGCCTACGACCCGATCGGCCGGTTCTATTACTTCGACGTCAACTACAAGTTCTAAGCCGTTTCAGTTCACTGGAACTTCGACTTATCAACCGGACCCAAAGGGGTCCGGTTTTTTTGTCGGCAATCTTTACCCCTTCCCGTAGTTTTCTCTCATGACACACTCGTATTCTAGTTTCTGGCGCTGTGGACTCTTACTGGCGGCCGCAGTTTTGAGTCGCCTGCACGGTGCCGGCGATCCCGGACCGGTTCCGCGTCTCCCGATTGAACTGTTCTTTGATGACCAGTCCATCAGGCAGGCCGTCGTTTCCCCCGACGGTTCCATGGTCGCGATGATCGCGCCAAACAATGGCCGCTACAGCATCGCGGTGCTCGACACAAAGGACGGCAAGCTCAGCGTGCCGGCGCACTTCAAGGATGAGAACATCAACAGCGTGTTCTGGAAGGGCAATGATCGCCTGCTCTTTACCTCGTCCATCGACGGCCATGAGATCCCGCTGCTGGCGTCGATCGATCTCCTAGGCAAGGGTTACAAGCGAATCTTGGAGCCTCGCCGCACCAAGGACGACTTCTCGCTGTTCTTCGGCAACCTGCTCGACCGCTATCCGACGAGTGACGAGCACATCCTCATCACCGGTTATACCAGTGAGTCGGATGCCCGGAAGATCAACCCCAGCGGGGCCCGCAATCTCACGCCCACGGTTTACAAGGTGAACGTGAAAACTGGTCGCCGCGCCCAGGTCGTCGGATTGGATCGTGATTACTCCGGCGGCTGGTTCGATCCCGCCGGCAACCAGCGCCTGAGCACCCGGACTGAGGGCAAGACCTTGAGTTTCCTCACCCGGACGCGAAACGACCACCCTTGGCAGGTGCTCAAGACCTTTGACGTCACAGACGTCCGCTGGGACATTCAGGGCCTGCTGGCCGACGGGCACACCGCCTACCTGGTGGATTCCACAACCGAAGACCGTGGGGTATTGCGATCACTGGATTTGGACACCGGCCACTTGAGCGAGCCGCTCTTTGCGCCACCTGAGGGCGAAATCGTGCGGGTGACATTCTCGCCCAAGCGCGATCGGTTGCTGGCCGTGACCTACGAAGGCGAGAAGACCCACACGCGCTGGTTTGATGCACGTTGGCAGGGCATCGCCAACGCGATCGAGGGGCAGAACCCGCAGCACGGCGTCTCGATCGTCTCGATTTCGGATGACGAGAAGCGCTTCATCTTCCGCGTCTACTCCGATCACGACCCCGGCCAGTATATGCTGGGCGACCTGAAAGGCCCCGGCCTGCGCGTGCAACTCATCACGGCCGTGCGTCCGGCGGTCAAGCCGGCGACCATGAGCCCAATGACGCCGGTTAAATTTGCGGCGCGCGATGGGCTCGAGATCCACGGCTACCTGACTAAACCCGTCGGCGTCGCCGACCGATCCTCACCCCTGTTGATCATGCCGCATGGCGGACCATTCGGCATCCGTGACTCCTGGGGCTACAATCCGGAAGTCCAGTTCTTCGCAAACCGCGGCTACGCGGTCTTTCAGGTCAATTATCGCGGATCCGGCGGCTATGGTCGGGCCTTCGAGCACGCCGGCTACCAAGAGTGGGGCGGCAAGATGCAGGATGATCTGACTGATGCGGTCAAATGGGCCGTGGCCCAAGGGTTGGCCGATCCCGAGCGGATCGGCATCATCGGCGCCAGCTATGGCGGTTATGCGGCACTCGCCGGTGTCGCCATGACGCCGGAGCTGTATAAGGTTGGCGTCAATTACGTGGGGGTATCCGACCTGCGGCTGATCACCCGCTACGATTTGCGCACGGATGCCGCCTCGTTGGCGTATTTCTCCAAAGCCGTGGGGCGTGATCCCGCGCTGCTCTCGGCGCGCTCCCCGGTTGACCACGTGGAGAACATCCGCGTCCCCACGCTTCACGCTTACGGGCGAAACGACCCGCGCGTGGAGTTCTCCCACTGGGAAGTGCTGGAGAAGGCGCTGAAGAAGCATGGCAAGACCTATGAAATCCTGATCGAGAACCGCGAAGGTCACGGTTTCGCCAAGCAGGAGACCGCCTTCAAGTATTACGGCGCGGTGGAAGCCTTCCTCGCCAAATACCTGCCCGCAGCCCGCGGCGACACGGTGAATCTGGGTGCCCTCAAGGTGCTCGAGTTGCCGGCCAAGTCCCAATAACGGGCCAAGCCCGTCGACTGTGCCCAACCCGGCCGGGTGATCCTTGGGGTCGCCCCGCTGTGCCGGCGTGGATGCGGTTGATGAGCGCCCGGCGTTTCCGTGGGTTGGCAAAAATGCGGGATTCAGCCGCGCTTTTGCCGGATGAGGTGTAAGCGTCCGACGGAGCACCTCTTG
>DAORVZ010000196.1:0-4862 GCA_035434005.1 Lacunisphaera sp. | reverse complement strand
CCACGATGCCGGCGAACACACCGGGAATCGGGCGGAACTGGCCGGGCCAGGTCGCGTGATTATGCGGCCACGACAGCCAGAGGGCGGCCTGAGGCTCCCACTCGGCCGGCATACGGAAACCGAGGGCGGCTGGCGTTTTGGGCTTCGCCATGGCTCAGTCGATGTAACGCTTCGTGATGTCGCCGTAGGCGTCGATGCGCCGGTCGCGCAAGAACGGCCAGTGCGTGCGGGTGACGTCCACCTTGCCGAGGTCGATCGGGACGAGGAGTATCTCCTCCTTGTTCACACTGGCCTTGGCGAGTATCTGGCCGCTGGTGCCGGCCACAAAGCTCTGCCCCCAGAACTCCAGCCCATCGCCGCCGATGGGCTGCTCGAGACCGATGCGGTTGACCGCCGCCACGTAGCAGCCGTTGGCCACGGCGTGCGAACGCTGGATGGTCTCCCACGCGCCGTGCTGGTTGGGACCGAATTCCTTCTTCTCGCTGGGGTGCCAGCCGATGGCCGTCGGGTAGAATAAAATCTCCGCGCCCTGCAACGCCGTGATGCGCGCACCCTCCGGATACCACTGGTCCCAGCAGATGAGGACGCCGATCTTGCCATACTTCGTCTGCCAAGCCTTGAAACCGGTGTCGCCAGGGGTGAAGTAGAATTTCTCGTAGAAGAGCGGATCGTCCGGGATGTGCATCTTCCGGTAGAGACCGAGGAGCTTGCCGTCGGCATCGATGATGACCGCCGTGTTGTGATAGAGGCCGCCGGCGCGCTTCTCAAAGAGCGAGGCGATGATCACGACCTTGTATTTCTTCGCCAGCTGCTGGAAGGCTGCGGTGCTCGGGCCGGGGATGCTCTCCGCGAGTTGGAAATAGTCGTGGTTCTCGCTCTGGCAGAAATACTGCGAGCGGAAGAGCTCCTGGGTGCAAATGATCTTGGCACCCTTCTTCGCGGCCTGTTCGGCCAGCGCGAGGGTCTTCTTGAGGTTTTCGGCCGGCGACGCAGCGCAGGCGTGTTGCAGTAGCCCTAAGGTGACTTTCATCAGCCACGAGCGAACGCCTCTGCGCCGGAATGACAAGAACTCTCTCGGCGGCAACTGCCTGCAACTTGCTTGAACTAGGCTTTGACAAGCTGCTCACGAATTGTAAAAAGATTCTCGACGCCTTTGTGTCACCCCATCCCATGTGCGCCGAACCACGCCCTCTGATTGTTGTCGTCGAAGACGAGGTGGAGCTGTCGAACATCATCTCCCAGCACCTCGAGGAGGCTGGCATGAATGTCCAGGTCTACAACCGGGCGGCCCCCGCCCTGCGTTTTCTTCAGCATAATTTCGCGAACCTGATCCTGCTCGACATCAATATGCCCGAAACCAGTGGTTTCGAGCTACTCGCCCAGCTCAGGACCCATGATATCAATACCCCGGCCATCTTCCTGACGGCCAACTTCCAGGACGAGATGAAGGTCAAGGGTCTGAACTTGGGCGGCGATGACTACATCACGAAGCCCTTCAGCTACACCGAACTGATTGCCCGGATCAGCGCAGTCCTCCGGCGCGCCGAGAGCAAGGCCGACTTCAACGTCACTAAAAACGTCCGCACCACCGACGGCCCTTTCGAGTTTCTCGGCACCAAGGTGCACCCTGATCGCTTGGTCATCGAGTTCCCCAACGGAACCACCCTCAAAACCGGCCGCAAGGAACTGGGTATCCTCGCCTACCTGCATAGCCACATCGGCGTCGTCATTACCCGCAAAGAGCTGATCCACTCCGTCTGGGGGATCCACGCCGACATCCGCAGCCGGTCGCTCGACCAATACATCGTCAAGGTGCGCGCCGCCTTCGAGAAAAACGGACTCTCGCTCGACTGCTTCAAGACCGTCCACGGCATCGGCTACATCTTCGAGCCACCCGCGAAGTAGAGTTTATTGGCTATCCGGATGCGTTTGCAGCCGCCGACCCGCGGACGTGCAGCCGGCCAGCAAGTAGTGCGCTCAGAAAAGTTCTGCCTGTCCGCTGTAACGCGCCTTGGCCTCCGTTAGACTCGACTTCATCTCGAGCTTTTCCAGCAGGGCAAACAACACCCCCACTTGCGGTTCGCCCGCTTGCACGGGCGGAAGCGGTGACTCCGTCGGGAGCGTTGTCAGCTTCAGGTTCATCCTCAGTTTGTCGGCCTCCCTGGCCACCGTCTCCCGGAAGCGCTCGGGCTTCAGCTCGGCGGCGTGCGCGATGATGCCCTCGAGTGCCTGAAATTCCTGAAACCACTTCACCGCTGTCTTCGGACCGACGCCGCTGATGCCGGGGATGTTGTCCGATGTGTCGCCGATCAGCGCCAGATATTCGGCGATCTGTGCCGGCGGCACGCCGAACTTCTCCACCACCCCGGCCGGGTCGAGCACACGCCAACCGAGCTTCGGGTTGGCGGTCGGCGGCGGCAGCAGGATCTTGATCCGTTCGTCGACGCATTGGGCAAAATCCTTGTCGGCGCTCACGATGAGGACGTCGTGCCCATCCTTGGCCAGCAGGCGGGCTTGCGCAGCCAACAGGTCGTCCGACTCGACGCCGTCCAGTTCCACCCCGACCAGCCCCATCGCCCGGGTCAGCTCCTTGATGATGGGTATTTGCTTCTCCAGCGGTTCGGGGGTCTCCTTGCGCTGGGCCTTGTATTCGGGATGGAGGGCCAATCGCTCCTGCGAGCCACCGAGATCGAAAAACACCACCATCGCGTCCGGTTTTTCCTGATCCTGCAGCCGCCACATTGTCTTCACCCAACCGTGCAACGCGCCGGTCGGGAACCCGTCAGCTCGCGTCAACTCGGGCATCCCGTAGAACGCCCGGAACGCCATATTGTAACCGTCCACCAACAGCCATTTCGCCATCGCCGGAAACAAGCCGCAAACGCGCGGCGCGTAAACCTATTTAACGCGCGCCGGTGGGCTCTAGATTGAGCTGGAGGTAGAGCGCGCGGTGGTCGCTGCCGCCGCGAGAGCCGGGGCCGTCCCAAATCGTGGCTTTGCTTCCGACGACGAAGGGTTTCATGGCCGGCGACACCAGCAGGTAATCGATTCGGGTGTAAGTGTCCTCGCGCCGGAAGAAATGCGTCCACAACTCGCCGCGCGAATCCGTCGCCTGGACGAGTTCGCCGATGACGGTGCCGCCGCGCTTCTGCATGGCGCGCACCGGTCGCGTGCTGCGGGTGTCGTTCCAGTCGCCGCAGATGATGAACTTTCCCTTCGCCGGGTCGGGGTAACGCGTCAGCACGAGGTCCCGCACCGCCTCGGCTTCCTGCGCCCGCAAGATGCCGCCCTCGGGATCATCCTTCCGCTCCGTGCGCTTGCTCTTCAGGTGAACGACAAACACCGAGAAATCCCCCTCGTTGGTCGCGAAGACCACCTCCAGCACCCCGCGCTTCACGACATCCGGTTGACCAAAATAGGTAAAGCCGACCTGCGTGTGCCGTTTCACCTCCTTGAACGGGATCTTCGACAACACCGCCACATGCCGGTCCGCATCCGCTGCCTCGAGCACGACCGTATGCGGGAAATCCTGCCCGCCCTGTTTCAGCTCGCGCTGGAAGTCGGCGAGATACGGCGGTCCGCCCATTTCCGCGACGGCGAGAATGTCAGGATTGATGCCGGTGATGACCTGCAGCAGTGCGACCTTCTCCGCCTCGGGCTTTGGGTAGGCCGGGCGATAGACGCCCTCGACCATGCGGTCGGCCAGAGTGTAATTCTCGACATTGTATGCTGCCACCGTGATCGCCGCATGAACCGCGACGACCAGCAAATTAATCACCGCAAAAAGGCGTATGAAACTCATGAGGAATACGTCGGTTGTAGTTCTACCACGGATTACACGGATGAAGGCGGATAAATCAAAACATGCCTTAATCCGTAACTATCCGGGTTTGATCCGTGGTTAAAAAATCACTGCAACAGCGCCCGTTCGCGTTCGATCAGCGTCGGGTGCGAGTAATACATCGCGCTGTAGAGCGGGTGCGGCGTGAGGTTCGACAAATTCTTCTGCGACAGCTTCCGCAGCGCACCCACCAGCGGCGCGGCGCCGTTCATCGCAGCCTTGGCGAAGGCGTCGGCCTCATACTCGTGCTTCCGCGACACGCGGTTGCCGATCGGTGAGAACCAGAACGTCACTAGCCCGCCGAGCAAGCCAAAGAGCAGGAACGTCGCCGCCGTGGCGCCGGCGGGCAGGCCGAAGGCGGCGTTGAACCACGGCGCGTTGCTCAGCCACGCGATGGCGCCGAAGGCCGCGAGCTGCATCAGGCCGACCGTCACGAGCCGCTTCGGGATGTGCCCGCGCTTGTAGTGGCCGATCTCGTGCGCGAGCACGGCCTCGAGCTCGTCCTGCGCCAGCTGCGCCATGAGGGTGTCGAAAAGCACGATGCGCCGGAAGCGGCCGAAGCCGGTGAAGAAGGCATTGGAGTGGCCCGACCGCTTGGAGCCGTCCATCACCTCGATGGTCTGTGCGCGGAAGCCGGTGCGCTCGGACAGCGCCAGCAGCCGCGCGCGGGCGTCACCCTCGGGCAGCGGCGTGAGTTTGTTGAAGAGCGGCAGGATCAGCTTCGGGTAGAGCACGATCATCAGCAGCTGGAAGCCGAACAGCAGCACGAAGCCCCACACCCACCACCACATCCCCACCCAGCCGACCAGCGCGAGCAGGCCCCACGCGAGCGGGAAGCCGATCGCTAGACCGAGCAGCGTGGACTTGATGTTGTCGGCGATCCACAGCCCAAGGGTGCTCTTGTTGAAACCGAACCGCGCCTCGAGCCGGAACTGCGACCACCACGCGAACGGCAGGTTGGGCAGCCCGAGCAGGATCATCGTGACGACGAGAAACAGCGCGCCGCTCCACGCCGCGCCGG
>DAORVZ010000195.1:0-4869 GCA_035434005.1 Lacunisphaera sp. | reverse complement strand
GGAAGCGCCAACGAGCGCGATCACGGCGGATGCGCCGGCCGGGCCTTCGTCGGAAGAGGAAGCGGCCTTCCTGGCGCAGGAACGCGAGATGGGCATCGTGACGCCGGCATTGATGCACACGGAAACCCCTCCGGAGGAACCGGGAGACCTGCCCCCGCTGGAGGATCTCGTGAAGCGCATCCCGGCGCCCGCCCGCGAGGTCTTGGAAGAATTATTCCGTCCCCGCTTCGTGACCGTGAAGCGCATCCCGCTGTCGGCGCTCAAACCCTGAACTCGGCACCCAGGGGCTCGCGGCCGGCGACGCTGCCGAGATAGAGGTAGGTCTGGACCGGCTGGCCGTCGGCTGGTGCGGCGAGCTTGAGGGGCACGCGTTCGTAGAGGCCCTCGTTCACACCCTCGAGCACGTCGAGCTGCCGGAGGCTGGCGGCGTCCACGGCCCAGAGTTCACCGGTCACGCCGGCGGTGTCCGCCGCTTCGCGCACCATGCCGGGATACCTGCCCAGCGAGTAAAGCGTGTAGCCGGCCGGGGTGTGGGCTTCGCCGAGGAACTGCTGGTAGGCGAGGTGGTGATGGTTGTCGCCGCCCCGCTTCAGCGTCCCGTAGACGAAGAGCCGGGTCATGGGGTTGGGGCCAAAGCTTCAACCACCAGCGCGGTGATGTTGTCCCGCGCGGCGCGTTCGAGGGCGGCGGCGAGCAGGCGCTGGGCGGCGGGGGCCGGGTCGGGCTGGTGGAGGATTTCGTCGAGGTGGTGGTCCCACAGGCAGTCGATGAGCCCGTCGGAGCACAGGAGGAAGCGGTCGCCGGGGGCGCAGGGCAGGGCGCCGAGTTGCGGGCTGATGATCTGGTGCCCGGCCCCGAGGGCCTGGTGCAGCGCGTTGCGCATCGGGTGCGAGCGCGCCTCGCGCTCGTTGATGCGGCCCGTGCGGCGGAGCCAGCCGACGTGGCCGTGGTCTTCGGAGATCTGCTGCAAGCCTCCGGCCGGCGGCAGGTGATAAATGCGGCTGTCCCCGATGTGGCCGAAATACAGCCAGCCGGGGGTGAACCAGCCCAGGCTGAGCGTGGTGCCCATGCCCTGGCATTCCTCGTAGGATTCGCCGAGCTTGAGGAGGTCGGCGTGGATTTCGTGGAAGAGTTCGAGCAGGATCCGGTCGTAGCCGCTCTGAGGTCCGGGGGCGGCCGTGCGGAAGGCCTTGGGGAGCAGGTGCGTGATTTTGTCGCGCGTGATGCGGCTGGCGAACTCGCCCGACTTGGCGCCGCCCATGCCGTCGCTGACGGCAAACACGAAATCGGTCTTCGCGAGCGAGGCGTCCCCGACCTTGCCGAGGTAACGTGCCTCGCGGCCGTCGAATTCAAGGGCGAGGAAGGTGTCCTCGTTGTTGGGCCGGACATGCCCGCGATGGCTCAGCCCGGACCAGTGCAGGTTCAGGGCGACGGGGCGGTCGGCATCGGCACCGGCTGCCAGTAGCGTGGCGAACTCGAAATCGATGAGGCAGAAACGGCCGTCACTGTGCCGGTAGGTGACGTTGCGGATGTTCTGGTCGTCGTGCCGGACGCCGTAGGTCTCGAGCTCGGCGTAAAGGGCCTTCATCTTTTCGGCCCCGAGTTGATCGACGCGGGTGCCGCAATTGGTGGTCACGATCCCGAGAGTGGCCTCGTCGACCTCCAGCAGCTGGGGCACGAAGGGGCAGCCGCGCTCCTTCAGATACCGGAGCACGCGCACCTCGTTCTCGAAGCGGACGTAGGCCTCCCGGCCGCGGAATGTCTTGTGCACGCGGCCGTCGAAGCCGATGCGGACCTGGGCGCGCTGGGTGTCTTTGACCTCATGCATGGTGGCGAGGGGGAAGATTCAGGCTCGGCGGCGGGTGGCAAGTGCGGCCTGAATATACCGGCGGCGCGGCGATAGTTGTAAAAGCCGGGTCATGGGCCGAAATTCTCGTTGCTTCTGGCATGTGGGGTGCTGATTTGAAATCTCGGTTCGGTCATGCTGCCCCCCAAGGGCGCCCTAGCCACCGGATTCGTTTTTCCCACCCACAACCCACCTCCCTTATGGCCAAATACAAACTGGAATACATCTGGCTCGACGGCTACCAGCCGCTCGCGAGCCTGCGCAGCAAGACCCAAATCAAGGAATACGCCAGCTTCCCCAAGCTCGGCGACCTGCCCGACTGGGGCTTTGACGGCAGCTCGACGCAGCAGGCCGAGGGCAAGAGCTCGGACGTCGTCCTCCGGCCGGTCGCGGTGTTTCCGGACAGCACGCGGAAAAACGGCGTGCTGGTGATGTGCGAGACCTACCTGCACACGGGCACCCCGCATCCCTCCAACTCCCGTGGCATGATCCCGGACGATGCGGACACCTGGTTCGGCTTCGAGCAGGAATATTTCTTCTACAAGGACGGCGCGCCGCTCGGTTTCCCCAAGGATGGCTTCCCTTCGCCGCAGGGCCCGTATTATACCGGGGTCGGCTACAAGAACGTCGGCAGCGTGGCCCGCGAGATTGTGGAGAAACACATCGACCTGTGCCTCGAGGCAGGGATCAACCTAGAAGGCATCAACGCCGAGGTGGCGAAGGGCCAGTGGGAATTCCAGATCTTCGGCAAGGGCTCCAAGAGTGCCGCCGACCAGATGTGGGTCGCCCGCTATATCCTGACCCGCCTGTGCGAGGGTTACGGCATCGACATCGAGTGGCGGTGCAAACCGATCCTCGGCGCCTTCAGCCAGGCGCTCGACTGGAACGGCTCGGGCATGCACGCGAACTTCTCGACCAAGCACATGCGCGAAGTCGGCGGGAAGGACTACTTCGAGAAGCTCATGGCCGCCTTCAGCAAGCACATGGACGAACACATCGCGGTTTACGGCCCGGAGAACCACCTCCGCCTCACCGGCCTGCACGAGACGCAGTCGATCGACAAGTTCACCTACGGGGTGGCGGATCGCGGCGCCTCGATCCGGATACCGCACAGCTTCGTCAATGCCGGCTACAAGGGCTACCTCGAGGATCGTCGCCCGAATTCCGCCGCTGATCCGTATCTGGTCGCCGGCCGGATTCTCAAGACGATCCTGACCGTCCCGACCAAGTAAGTTTCGCGCTTGTGTTGATTTCTCCCAGCCGTCCGGCCGCTAGGCCGGGCGGCTTTTTTGTCTCTCCATGCGAACACAAAAAAGCCGCGCCTTGCGGCGCGGCTTGGAAAGGCGGGTGCAGTCTCTGGGCGAACCGGCTTACTTTAGCGCGGCGACGTAGTTCGCCTCGGCGGCATCCCAATCGACCACGCTCCAGAACGCGGCGATGTAGTCTGGGCGGCGGTTCTGGTAATTGAGGTAGTAGGCGTGCTCCCAGACATCGAGGCCGATGACGGGCCGGCCCTCGATCCCAGCCACGGCCTTGCCCATGAGCGGGCTGTCCTGATTGGCGGTCGAGCCGACGGCGAGCTTGCCGCCGTTGACGAACAGCCAGGCCCAGCCGGAGCCGAAGCGCGTGGCACCGGCCTTGGCGAAATCTTCCTTGAACTTGGCAAAGCCGCCGAGTTCGGCCTCGATGGCCGCGGCGAGCCGGCCCTTCGGGGCGCCGCCCTTGCCCGGGCCGAGCACGGTCCAGAAGAAGGCGTGGTTGCTGTGGCCGCCGGCGTTGTTGCGCACGCCGCCGCGGATGGCCTCGGGCACCTGCGACAGTTCGGCAATCAGCGTGTTGACATCGAGGGCCGCGAGGGAGGCATGATCCTTGAGGAGGTTGTTGGCGTTGGTGATGTAAGCCTGGTGGTGCTTCGAGTGGTGGATCTCCATCGTCTTCGCATCAATGTGCGGGGCGAGGGCGTCGTAAGCGTAGGCAAGTTTCGGGAGTTCGTAGGCCATGATCGAGGTGGGTTTAATGAGAGATAAACAATCTGCACGCGTTCGGTTACGCGTCAACTGCGGCCCATGTCATTCCACCCGGCGTTTGAGCTGGAAATAGGCGCGGAGCAGCTCGAGGCAGGGTTTTTCCAGCACACCGCGCGTGAGTTCGAGCCGGTGGTTCGATTGCGGCAGCGAGTTCAGGTCGGTCGCGCCTCCGAGGCAGCCCATCTTGGCGTCGGGCACGGCAAAAACGACGCGCTTGATGCGAGCCATCAGTGTGGCGCCGGAGCACATCGGGCAGGGTTCCTTGGTCACATAGAGCGTGGCATCGGTCAGACGCCAGTTGTCCACGGCCTTGGCGGCCTGCGTCATGGCGAGGATCTCGGCGTGGGCGGTCGGGTCCTTGGAGCTGTCGCGCTGGTTGTGAGCGGCGGCAATGACCTCGCCGCCCAGCACGATGACGGCGCCTATCGGCACCTCGTCCTGTTTCCAGGCATCAATCGCCTGATTGTAGGCGAGCCACATGTAAAAGTCGTCGTCCCGCTGCAATTGCGACGGGAAAATTTTTTCGTAGGGACAGAGAAGGGTAGGCCGCGGAGAGTCCATGCGGGACGAGGAAAGCCTTGACTACGGGCGAGTTTCCCCAGTTACAAGGGGCTTTTATTAGCCCATCCTGCATGTCCCAAACCATCAGCCCGCGCATTCCCTCCACCCATGTCTGACAGCAAAGCGATCGAAGTGGAGGGCAAGATCATCACCGTCCTGCCGGGCACCATGTTCCGCGTGCAGCTGGACAACGGCCACATGGTTCTGGCGCACATCTCCGGCAAGCTGCGCAAGCACTTCATCAAGATTGCCGCGGGTGATCGGGTGAAGATGGAGATGAGCCCCTACGATCTCGACAAGGCGCGCATCACCTACCGTATCCGCGACACGAATGCCCCGCCGCCCGGTCCGCGCCGGCCGCGCCGCTACTGACGCCTCCCACGGGAGCCGGCCGTGAACAAGCGCAGCGAGCCCCGGCCCACGGCCAAAGTGCCG
>DAORVZ010000194.1:0-4903 GCA_035434005.1 Lacunisphaera sp. | reverse complement strand
GCCGTCGAGGCCGGCGACGAGAAACTCCGCACGGAGTTGCGCTGTCGGCAAAGTGGCGGCGAGGCGGGGATAGCTGGTCTCGTGTATTTTCATGGAAAGCTTCCCAGGTTGGCGGGGAGAGGCGCCGGCGGCGCGGGAATCGGTGGTTGGCAGATAACGCTGCCCGGGGCGAAGGCCTCGGGCAGCGGATGATCATGTGTGAGGGTGGTGGCGCCGGTCGGCTTTAGAAGGTGCCCTTGATGCCGACGGCGATCTGGATGCCGAACTCCTCAATGCGATATTGATGGGTATAGTCCGGGGACACGTCGTTGTAGCGCTCGAGGGTCTGCGCCACGTTCAGGATGTTGCGCGCGTTGGCGAAGGCGGTGAAGCGCTTGGAGAACTGATACTCGGCGTTCACATCCAGGAAGGTGCGGGGCGCATAATACTCGCGGAAGCCGGCGTCGACGCCCGTCGCCTGGAACGCGGAGCCGGTCTGCGCGCCGAGGCGCTGCCGGCCGCGGTAGTTCCACTTGAGGGAGAGCACGACCGGCTTGCGGCTGTAGGTGACACCCCAGCTGGCAGATTCCTCGATGAACTTGGCGAAGTCGGCGCTCTTGGGCCCGGAGAGGTTGAGCTTGGTGGCGTTGGCGAAGACGCTGAAATCCCGCGCGATGCCGGGGAGGAAATCGAGGGATTTCTGGAAGTTGAACTCGAAACCGGTGATCTTGGCGTTGCCGACATTGACGGTGGTCTGCAGGTTGAGGCCGAGGGCCGAGGCATCCAGATCGAAGTCCGCGATGTCCTCGGCTGTCACGATCCGGTTCGCGGTGCCCCAGAAATCGGAGAGGTTCTTGATGAAGTAACCGCCGGAGAGCACGCCGCCCTTCGGGAAATAATACTCCAGCGAGAAGTCGTAGCTCTCGCCATCCCAGGGTTTGAGCGCCGTGTTGGTGACGATCACTGTCAGCGGCGGGATGGTCGGCGAGAGGCCGTCATCCAGCACGACGCCGGTGTCGTTGACGCGCGCCAGCGGCAGGATGTTTGCGAAATCCGGGCGCCCGAGCGAGGTCGAATAGGAGAAGCGGGCGAGCAGCTGGTCATTGATCGCGTAGGTGGCGTGGAAGCTGGGATAGTAGCCGTCATAGGAGGCGTTGGTCTCGTAGCCCCGCTCGATCAGGTTGGCCTGGAGCAGCGGGAGCGTGTTGATCGGGCCCTTGGTCTTGGGGCCGCGGCCCAGGTCCTCGGTCTTCTCGAACCGCACGCCCGTCACGAGCCCGAGGCGGCCGTTAAGCAGCTTGAGCTCGGCCTGCGCATAGGCCGAGGAGATGGTCTCCTCCAGATATTGGGAGTTCTGGATGCGGAAGCGCTCGGCGGCCAGCTGTTGGGCCGCCGTCTGGGCGAACGCCGCCGGGGTGGAATTCATCAGGGCGTAGAGCTTGTAGGGATCGGGCCACTGCTGCGCCGGCAGGCCCCAGTAGGGGTCCTGATTCAGATAGCTCTGGTCGACATAGTCGGCACCGGTGACCGTGCCGGCGAGGTTCCAGGATTGGTCGTAGCGGCGAATGTTGCGGTTTTGCGTGCGCTGATCGACGCCGACCTTGAGGGCGGCCGGGAAGGAGAGGTTCAGGTTATACTTGGCGTTGAGATTGCCCCCCGCGAACTGGTCGTAGGCATCGATCGGGTTGCCGCGGCCGAAGGTGATGGTGTAGTTGCTGAGGAGCGTGGGATCGATCAGGGTGCCTGCGGCATTGTAGACGCTGATGCCGCCGGGCCGGAGGGGGTTGATGTCGGTGAAGCTGATGCGGGAAACCCCGGCCAGGGCTGTGCGCACCTCGCTGAAATGGCCGCGCGCCGTGTCGCGATACCAAGTCCGCGAGCGGGAGGCGTTCAGGCTGGCGTCAACCTCCCACGCGTTTTCTTTGTAGGTCCAGGTGACGTTACCGGCGGTGGTCGCGCCGTATTTGTCGCGGAAGGAGGTTTGCCCCTGCACGCTGCCCCGGCCGCTCGCACCGGTGACCGAGGTCGGGGTCCAGACGAGAGCCTGGCCGCCGGACGTCGTGGGGGTGGCGGTCGTGCCGATGTTGTAGGCGAAGTTGCGGTTGCCGAACTGGGAGAGGTAATAATTGGTCTGCAGGCTGGCGGAGAGCACATGGTGGGGCCGGACTTTCCAGTCCGCCTTGAGACTCAGGGAATTGCGGAAGGTGTTCTTCGGGCCGTCCTGAAACTGGTATTGCTGCAGGTAGGGGTTGGCGGCGGTCGCGCCGGCGCGGGCAAATTCATAGGTGTTCTGGGTGCGGTGCTGCTCGTTGAACTGGCTGGACGACAGCCCGGTGACCACGAGGCCAAAGGTCTTCGAGACCGGCAGCGTATAGTCGAAATCGAAACCCGGCAGCCCCTTGTAGGTGCGCTTGTTCATCGGGCCGTCCGTTTTCTTGAAGAGATCAAGGTTCTCGCTGTTGAGGCTGAGGTAGACCTTGTATTTGAGTTCCGCCCCCTTGCGCTCGAAGGCGTTTTTGCTGACGAGGTTCACCGCGCCGCCCAACGAATCGGCGGGCATGCTGGGCGTGGGCGCCTTAGAGATCTCAATGCGCGAGACGTTGTTGATGGATACCTGCTCGAACTCGAAGGAGCGGCTGCCCGCGCCGGAGGAGGAGCTGGCCATGCGGGCGCCGTTGACCGAGACACTCGTGAAGTTGTCGGCGAAGCCGCGCACCGACATGGTGCGCACATCCGCCGCCACATAGTCCACGGAGACACCCGGCAGGTATTTCATGAACTCGCCGATGTTGCCCTCGGTGACGTCGCCAAAGGCATCCGCCGAGACCACGCTCTTCAGGCTGGAGGAGTAGCGCTGCTCGTTGGCGGCGATGGAGGCGGCGTTGGTGTCGCGCTGGGTCGACACGGTGAAGGTGTCGAGTTTGAGCGCGTCATCGCCGGGCCCTGCCTCGGCCATCCGTGCCGAGGTAATCTGGAAATCCTGCGTGGTGGCGGCACCGGCGGTGACGGCGACCTTGACCGTCTGGGCGGCCAGGCCGGTATAGCTCACCGTCAGCTCGACGTCGCCGGCAGACAAATCCGTCAACTGGTAGTCGCCATACTCGTTGGAGAAGGTCTCGCGGTTGGTGCCCTTGACCGTGACGCGGGCGAGATTGAGGGCGTTGCCGGAAATGGCATTTTCGATGCGGCCCTGCACACTGCCCGTGCCCGTCTGCGCCGCCAGATCGGTCAGGCCGCAACTGGCGATGGTGATGAAGGCACAAAACAAACGGACGCAGGCACGGCCGTTGCGGGAGGAGGCGGCAAGGCGGCGCGTGAGCGCCACCAGCTGCTGCCAGCGGGGGGAGGTAGGATTCATGACTGATGGGGGGTTAGGGTCAGACGGGACTAACTGACTGGTGCCCATTGCGGGCCGAGCCGGAGCGGCAGGGAACGCCAGGAGCACCAGAAAGAACATCAGCGCGATATTTTCGCTAATGAACTTTACTTTCACAGGTGAAAGTATTTCGTCGCTGGCTGGCAACAATAAAATCCTGATTTTCCGTCGTTGCCGCCCGCGCCGCCCTCCCGTCCCCACCTCCCGACGCCAGAATTTCCCCTCTGCCCATGCCGCCCGCCCCCAGCCAGGAACGTTACGTCATCCCGAATCTGCGCAACGCCTGCCGCATCCTCAAACTGCTCGGCCGCAGCCCGGATGGCCTCAAGGGCGCCGAGATCGGCCGCGCGCTTGCTATCCCCGTCACCACCACCTTGCGCATCATGACGACGCTGCACCTGGAGGGGCTGGTTCGCAAAAACGGCGCGCACTACGAACTGGGCCCCGTGCTCATCCAACTCGGCAACGCCTCACTGGCCGGCACGGAGATCCGCACCGCGTCGTTGCCGGTGCTCGAGGAGCTCACGGCGCAGACGGACGAGACCTCCCACCTGGCCATCCCCTGTGATGACCGCTCGCTGATTGTCGCCGTGCAGGACAGCCCCCACCCGCTTCGCGCTGCCTCGCGCCCCGGTTTTCTCGCCGAGCTGCACTGCTCGTCGACGGGCAAGACGCTGCTCGCCTTCCTGCACCGCGAGCAACTGAACGAATTCTACGGCCCCGGCGCGGAGCGTCCCACCAAGCGCACCCCGCGCACCCTCACCAGCCTCAGCGAGATCAAGCGCGAGATTGAGCTCACCCGCAAACGCGGCTACGGCCTTGACGACGAGGAGTTCGCCCCCGGCATCCGCTGCCTCGCCGCCCCGGTCCATGACGCTAGCGGCACGGTCGCCGCGGCCATCGGCATCACGGCTGCCACCGTCCGCTTCACCAAGGAGCGCATCCCCGAGATGGCGCGCAAGGTCCAGGCTGCCGCCACCGAGCTCTCGCGCCTGCTCGGCCACAGCGCGCCGCGCTCCTGAGTCACCCCTGTCTTAAGCCACATCCCCGCCTTGCGTCGCGCCACCGGTTGCTGCTTGGCTCCACCACCCTTCCCCCATGTCCAAGCAAGACGTCCTGAACCGCCTCAAATCCGAGAAAGTCATCGCGCTCATCCGCGCCGACAGCTCGGCCAGCCTGCTCGATTGCGCCCGCGCCCTCGCCGCCGGCGGCCTCACCTGCATAGAGCTCACCATGACCACGCCCAACGCCATCGAGTGCTGCGCGCAGGTCGCGAAGGAGCTGCCCAACGTCCTTCTCGGCCTCGGCACCGTGCTTGACGCCGAGACCGCGAAGCGCGGCATCGCCGCCGGCGCGAAGTTCATCGTCACCCCGGCCGTCCGCCCCGAGGTCATCAAGGCCTGCAAGGAGGCCGGCGTGCCCATCCTCTCCGGCGCGCTCACCCCGACCGAAGCCTGCACCGCCTGGGATGCCGGCGCCGACGTCATCAAGATCTTCCCCGCCGAGTTCTTCGGCCCCGCCTACATCAAGTCCCTCAAGGCGCCGTTC
>DAORVZ010000193.1:0-4912 GCA_035434005.1 Lacunisphaera sp. | reverse complement strand
ATTAGGTTACAAGTGAGCGGGGCGGACTCAGGCCAGCCGCGGCTCGATCACGACTTCGCTGCGGATGGACGCGGCGATGAAACACTCCGCGTGCGCGGCGTGGTGCAGCGCGTCGAGTGCGGCGCGATCAGGCAGCTTCGGGCCGCTGAAAGTGACCAGCGGACGCAGGGTGACGGCGGTCATCGCGAGTTTGCCGGCGGCGTTCCTGGCCATGACGCCGCACGCGTCGTCTGTGTAGGAGTCCACCGTATAGCCGCGTTTCGCAGCGATGGAGAGAAACCACAGCAGATGGCAGCTCGACAGGCTCGCGACGAAGGCCTCCTCGGGATCGACCGCGCCGGCGTCGGACATCGGCAGCGGCACGACGGCCGGCGAAGAGGACGCCGGCACCACCGTCCCGCCGTCGAAGTGCCACGTGTGGGCGCGGCTGTAACGGTTGTCGGTGAACTTCTGTTCCCTGCGGCACCAGCGGATCCCGGCGGTGTAGGTGGACATGCCGCCAGATTGCCTTTCCGCGCGCTCATCGCAAGCCGGCAGGCCAGCCGAATCGGCACAGCGCTTTGATTTCCGATTCCCGGCCGGACGATTTCCCATGGACGGGATGCGCTGGTGCCGGATTCGGCATGGCAGGCGCGCGCCGGCACCGGGCGGAAAATTTCTTTTTGTTTGGGTGCAACTAGTAACGATCTCGCCGGGTTGTTGGCATGGGCAATGCAAAGAGCCCGCCACACCCGCGCTGACAAAGAACCAAACGCGAGCACTCCGGAAAACTCCGGCGCCCGCCCCATCGAAACCCCCGCCAAGCTTCGCCTCCGCGAAGCATTCCATAAAATGAAACCCAAATCCATCGTCATCGCTACCGTTGCCCTCCTGGGCGCTCTGTCTTCCGCGTCCGCTCTCACCCTGGTAACTCCGTCAAGGGCCAGCGCCGCCCAGGTGAAATTCGAGGCCCCCGTGCCGACCAGCATCGTGCAGCCCACCGATCTGCCGAGCAGCTTCATGGGCAAAGTCGTCGAAGTCTCCCTCACCGTTGATGCGGACGGCCAGGCGCAAGACGTCAAGGTGCTGCGCGCCACCGACAAATATCTCCGGCGCAGCCTCAAGGCCGCCGTCTCCCAATGGAAGTTCACGCCGGCGCGCAAGAATGGCGTGCCGGTGAGCAGCAAGGTCATCCTGCCGCTGGAATTGACGGAATCGTAAGCCTCGCCGGCTCCATCATCCGCACTTGCCGCCGATCGCGCCCGCCGCGACCGGCGGTTTGTCATGGTCGGCCGGGAAGGGAGCAGTTGACAGCAATCGCCCCTTGAGTTCCGCCACCACCCCGGCAGCTTCGTGGACTACCCCATGAGCGCCGACCCCGCCCGCCCTGCTGCTGATCCTGCCGCGCGCATTCCGCGCCAGATTGCCTACATCATCGGCAACGAGGGCTGCGAGCGCTTCAGCTTCTACGGGATGCGGAACATCCTCACGGTGTTCCTCGTCTCGTCGCTCCTGATGCACCTGCCGGAGGGCGAGCGCCCCGGCGCCGCGAAGGATGTATTTCACACCTTCGTCATCGGCGTGTATTTTTTTCCACTGCTGGGTGGCTGGCTGGCGGACCGGTTTTTCGGGAAATATAACACGATTTTCTGGCTGAGCCTCATCTATTGCCTCGGCCACCTCTGCCTGGCGCTGTTCGAGTCGAGCCGCGCGGGTTTCTACACCGGCCTCGGCCTGATCGCGCTGGGCGCCGGCGGCATCAAGCCCTGCGTGGCGTCGTTTGTCGGCGACCAGTTCGACTCGACCAACAAGCACCGGGCCAAGGTCGTGTTCGACGCTTTCTACTGGATCATCAACTTCGGCTCCTTCTTTGCGTCACTGCTGATGCCGCTCTTCCTCAAGCAACTCGGCGCGTCCATCGCCTTCGGGATCCCGGGTGTGCTGATGTTCATCTCGACCGCCGTGCTCTGGCTCGGGCGCAAGCACTACATCCTGGTCCCGCCGGCGCCGCCCAATCCCCATTCCTTCCTCAATGTCTCGCGCTCGGCCCTCACCTCCGGCACGCCGGGCCTGGTGCTCGCCGCCGTGGGCGGTCTGCTCGCGCTGGTCGCGGTCGCGCTCTACGGGCAGTTCGGCATCGTGATCTCGCTGTGTCTCGCGCTGGTGGCGGTGCTCACCTTCGGCGGGCTGGGCGTGTGGCTGCAGCTGCAGGGCGCGCGGGCGAAGCATCCCGCCGAGGCCGTCGAGGGCGTGCGCGCCGTGCTGCGCGTGCTGGTGCTCTTCGCGCTCGTCACGCCGTTCTGGTCGCTCTTCGACCAGAAGGCCTCGACGTGGGTCCTGCAGGGCGACGTCATGACCAAGCCCGAGTGGTTCCAGTCCTCACAGATGCAGGCGCTCAACCCGCTGCTCGTGATGCTGCTGATCCCCTTCAACAACCTCGTGCTCTATCCGGCGCTGAAGGGCCTCGGCTACGAGATGACGGCGCTGCGGCGCATGACGGCCGGCATCGCGTTCTCCGGTCTCGCCTGGATCGCGGTGGGCCTCATGCAGGTGATGCTCGACGGCGGCAGCGCCCTGACGATCACGTGGCAGGTGCTGCCCTACGCGCTGCTGACGCTCGGCGAGGTGCTGGTGTCGGCCACCGGGCTCGAGTTCGCCTACAGCCAGGCTCCGGCGGCCATGAAGGGCGCGCTGATGAGCTTCTGGAACCTCTCGGTCACCATCGGCAACCTCTGGGTGCTCGTCGTGAACGCCGGCGTGAAGAACGCAGCGGTCACGGACTTCATTGCCTCGACCGGATTTGGCGTGACGGCGTTCCAGATGTTCTTCTTCGCGGCGTTCGCGTTCGCGGCGGCGCTGGCCTTCGGCCTCGTGGCCCGGAGTTATCGCCCCCAAGACTATTACCGGGCCGCCTGACGGCCGACTCCACCATGCTGTTCTTTAAGCGCATCCTCAATGAGCCCGCGCCGACGGTCAGCTCCGCCCCGATGGTCGAGCGGCGCGGCACGCAGCGCTTCGCCATTGATCCCGCCTTTGCCCTCAAGGCTGTGCTCAGCTTCGTCGCTCGCGACGAGAGCGGGGCGCCGATGAGCAGCACCCGCCACGGCTGGAACTGGAAGGGCCGCCTCATCGACTGTTCCGAGGAGGGCGTGCGCATGCAGATGGGGTCAGGGCTCAAGATCGCCCTGGATGAACCCTGTGACCTCAAGCTGTCGGTGGATAGCTACGAGCTCACCCTCCCGTGCCACGTCACCAACCTCACCGAACAGCCCGAAGGAGTGCTTTGTGGATTGCGGCATGACATCAGGGACGGGGAGATCATGGGTGCCTACCGGCAGTTGCTGGAGGTCGTCGCGCTCGGTGCCACCCTCAAACTGCAACAACCGGCCGCACCCGATGCCTCCGGCTATCTGGTTGAGAAATATGCCAGCACCCGATCCTCGCATCTCACGGTGTGGCGACATCCGGCGGACAAGTCCGTGGCGGCCTTTGAATTCCAGCTCAAGGACAACCTCGTGCGCGCCGCCGCCGGCCAGCGGGTCGAGTTTCTCGCGGACACCGCCGGCCACGGCTCGCACCCGGCCTCAGCCGAGAAGTGCCTGGAGATCGGCCGCCTGTTCATCTGGGTCGTGCCCAACCTCGCAACGGTCGTGCCGGCCGAGGTGCGCGATTTCCTGAAGCGCTACGCGGAGTGAGTTTTCGCGTCAGGTGTTCAGAATGCCGGTGAAGTAGTCCGCGTAACGGCGGCCGAGTATCTCGGGCTGATAAACGCTGGCGGCGGCGCAGGCCCGGGCGGAGGCGGCCGCATAAAAATCCTGGTCGTCGGCGAGCCGGATGATCGTGGCCAGCCAGGGTTCCACGTCGGCTGCGGCGACAGGCGTGCGGGTCTCCATCGTGAGCGAGGCGGGGAGCGGCAAGACGAAGCCGCCGCCGTTGGCGGCCTCGGGCAGGCCGCCGCGGTCGCTGACGAGCGGCGGCACGCCGTTGAGCAGCGCCTCGGCGGCGACGCGGCCGAAAGGTTCGTCCCAGACCGACGGCACCAGCAGTGCGCGTGTGCCGCGGAAAATCTCGGCCGGTTTCGCCACGGCCGGGGCAAACATCAGGCTCTCGTGCCGGCGCAGGTCGAAGCCGCCGAGGCGCCCTGCCTCCACCAGCATGCCGCCCGAGCCGCGCGACTCGATGAAGAGCATCGGGATGTCCGCCCGCCGCACCGCAAGTTCCTCCGCGAGACGGGCGAGGAAGAACACGCCTTTCTCGACGGACGGATTGATGGCGGTGAAGAAGATCGGCTCGCGGTCGGGTGCGATCGTCTCGACTGGATCGAGCGGGGAGGGGATCCCGGTGCTGGCGAGATCGAGGGCGTCGCGGTAGACGTCACTGAGAAACTCGCTGCAGGTCAGCACGCCGTCGAGGTCACGCAGGAAGGCGGCGCCGTTCTTGTAGCCGTGGTTGCGCAGCCCGAAGATGACCTTGCAGCCGGCGGCGCGAGCGCGGGTGAAGCGCTCAACATCGCCCGGGAGTCCGCCGTAGCCGAAAACGATGTCCGGTTTGTGCTCGGCGAGTTCACGTTGATACAGTCGGTTAAACTGCGAGCCGTGTTCCTCCTGCCAGCCCATCATGGTGTGTCCGCCGATGTCGAGCAGCTGATAGTGAGTGCCGCGGTGGTCGGAGCACTCGAGAATCGGTCGGTCGTGTTTGTAGACGGCGCGGTTGGGTGGCCGGCTGGTGACGGTTAGGCCGATGGCCTGCAGGTGATCGCGGGCGGCAATCGGCGTGGCGGACTCGGTCGCGGTGGTGGCGAGGCTCCGCACCGACCACCCGGCGGTGGCGAGCAACTCGCCAATGGTCCGCATCGAGCGGGCGGCACCGCTGGCCGGATCCTGCGGCAGTTGCGGCAGAAGCTGCAGATCGTCTTCCAGGACCCCTTCGCCTC
>DAORVZ010000192.1:0-4920 GCA_035434005.1 Lacunisphaera sp. | reverse complement strand
AAGGTGCTTGCCGCCGTCATCAAGGCCGGTGCCACCACGCTCAACATCCCGGACACCGTCGGCTACACCATGCCGGACAAGATCGGCGAGCTGATCGCCGGCATCATCAAGCATACGCCGGGCGCCAAGGACGTGATCATCTCCGTGCATTGCCACGACGACCTCGGCCTGGCCGTCGCGAATTCACTCGCCGGCCTCCGCGCCGGGGCGCGCCAGGCGGAGGTCACAGTCAACGGCATCGGCGAGCGCGCGGGCAACGCGTCGCTCGAGGAGGTCGTCATGGCCATCAAGACCCGCGGTGCGAAGATCGGCCTCGAGACGGGCATCGACACGACCCAGCTCTGCCGCATCAGCAAGCTCGTCTCCCGCAGCACCAGCTATCCGGTGCCGCCGAACAAGGCCATCGTCGGCGCCAACGCCTTCGCCCACGAGTCGGGCATCCACCAGGACGGCATGATCAAGAACGCCGAGACCTACGAAATCATGCGCCCGGCCGACGTCGGCGCGACTCAAACCATGCTCGTGCTCGGCAAACATTCCGGCCGCGCAGCCTTCTCCAAGCGCCTCACCGAGCTCGGCTACCCGCTCGAGGGCGACGCGTTGCTCAAGGCTTTCAGCGAGTTCAAGAAGCTCGCCGACCGCAAGAAGAGCGTGCTCGACGCCGACCTCATCGCGCTCGCCTCCGACGAGCGCGCGGCTGTGCCCGAGCTCTGGGCGCTGGATTCGCTGCAGGTCATGTGCGGCACCACCGGTCTGCCCACAGCCAGCGTCAAACTCCGCGATCCGGACGGCAATATCCGCAGCGCCGCCGCACTCGGCACCGGCCCGGTCGACGCCACCTACAATGCGATCAATGCGCTCGTGAACGTGCCGGTCGAACTGCTGGAATTTGGCATCAGCGCCGTTACCGAGGGCGTCGACGCCCTCGCCGAGGCCACCGTCCGCGTTCGCCACGAGGAACAGCGCTCCGCGCACGGCCACGGGGCGGACAGCGACATCGTCGTTGCCGCCGCCAAGGCCTACATCGCCTCCCTCAACCACGTGCTGTCGCGCCATTCCACGGGCCGCATCCAGCACCCGCAGAGCGCGCCCACCGAAGTTTCCCGCTGACCCACCATGGCCGTCTCCACCCAGTCCGACTGCATCGAAATCTTCGATACCACCCTCCGTGATGGCGGGCAGACCGAGGGCATTTCGTATTCGGTCGACGACAAGCTGCGCATCGCGCGCAAGCTGGACGAACTGGGCGTGGCGTTCATCGAGGGCGGCTGGCCGGGGTCCAACCCGAAGGACGCCGCGTTCTTCGAGCAGGCCCGGACGATGACCTGGAAGCACGCCAAGATCGTGGCCTTCGGCGCCACGCGCCGCGCGGGCCTCAAGCCGGCGGACGATGCGAGCGTGCGCGGCCTGGTCGAGGCGGGCACCGAGGTGTGCGCGATCTTCGGCAAGTCCTCCGTCATGCAGGTGAAGGAAGTCCTCCGCACGACGCTCGAGGAGAATTTGAAGATGATCGAGGAGACCGTCGCCTACCTGCGCGGGCAGGGGAAGCGCGTCATCTACGACGCCGAACATTTCTTCGACGGCTACCGCCTCGACGCCGACTACGCCGTGCAGACCCTGCGGGCGGCGGTGGCGGGTGGGGCGGAAACCATCGCCCTGTGCGACACCAACGGCGGCTCGCTGCCCTGGCAGATGGAGGCCATCGTGGGCGACGTCATCGCCAAGCTAGGCGGCTTGGTCCGCGTCGGCGTCCACCTGCACGACGACACCGGCTGCGCGGTGGCGAACAGCCTGGCGGCGATCCGCGTCGGCGCGACCCACGTGCAGGGCACGATGAACGGCTACGGCGAGCGCTGCGGCAACGCCAACCTCTGCATCGTCATCCCGAACATCGAGCTGAAGCTCAAGCGCCGGGCGCTGCCGCCGGGCGCACTGGCCCGGTTGCACGAGACCGCCCGTTTCGTGGCCGAAGTGACCAATTTCGCCCCGAACGACCAGATGCCCTATGTCGGCAACAGCGCCTTCGCCCACAAGGCGGGTGTGCACGTCGCCGCCATGCAGCGCCATCCCGACGCCTACCAGCACATCGACCCGTCCGTCGTCGGCAATGAGATGCGCGTGGTCGTCAGCGAACTTTCCGGCCGGGCCAACGTCGTCTCCAAGGCGAGCGAACTCGGTCTGCAGGACGTCGACGCCGCCACGGGCGCGAAGGTCGTCGAGGTCATCAAGGCCAAGGAACACGAGGGTTTTTCCTTTGAGGCGGCGGAAGCCAGCGTAGCCCTGCTCGTGCGCCGGCTCTCGCCCGGCTACCAGCCGCTGTTTACGCTGCAGGATTATCGCGGCATGGTCAGCCGCCACGGCGACCGCAGCATGGCCGAGGCGACGATCAAGCTCAGCATCGGCGGCCACGAGGTCCACACGGCGGCCGAGGGCAACGGCCCGGTCAACGCCTTCGACCAAGCACTGCGCAAGGCTCTAGAGCCGCTCTTCCCGCAGGTGAAGGACATCTCCCTAGCCGACTACAAGGTCCGCATCCTCAACTCCGGCCTCGGCACCGCCGCCATCACCCGCGTGCTCATCGACTGGCACGACGGTGTGCGCCGTTGGAGCACCGTCGGCGCCGGCGGCAACATCCTCGACGCCACCTGGCTGGCGCTGGCGGACGGCTACGAATACGGCCTGACGCCGATGGCGCCGCGCACCTGATTTTCCATGAAAGCAAGCATCGCACTCACTCCCGGTGACGGCATCGGCCCCGAGGTGGTCAATGAAGCCCGGCTCGTGCTCGAAGCCATCGCCAAGCGCGGCGGGCACGAGTTCAAGTTTTCCGAGCACCTGCTCGGTGGCTGCGCCATCGACGCAAAGGGCACGGCCATGCCGGACGAGACCCTCGCTGCCGCCCGGGCCGCCGATGCCGTGCTTTTGGGCGCCGTGGGCGGCCCGAAGTGGGACGATCCGCAGGCCAAGGTGCGTCCGGAGCAGGGTCTCCTCGCCATCCGCAAGGGACTTGGCCTCTACGCCAACGTGCGTCCGGTGTGCCCGTATCCGTCGCTGGCCCGGCTGTCGCCGCTCAAGCCCGAGCGCGTGGCCGGCGTGGATTTCGTGGTCATCCGCGAACTGACCGGCGGCCTGTATTTCGGCACGCCGAAGGGCCGCACGCAGACCCCGGAGGGCGAGGTCGCCGTCGATACGCTCATTTACACAGAGAAGGAGATTCGCCGCATCGTGCTGCTCGCCTTCCAGATGGCGCAGAAGCGCCGCAAGCTTGTCACCTCGGTCGACAAGGCCAACGTGCTCGAGTCATCCCGCCTCTGGCGCAAGGTCGCCATCGAGGTCGGCCAGCAGTTCTCGGACGTGAAACTCGAGCACCAGCTGGTCGATTCCTGCGCCATGCGCCTGATCACCCACGCGCCGTCCTTCGACGTCATCGTCACCGAAAACATGTTTGGCGACATCCTGACCGACGAGGCAGCCGTGTTGGCCGGTTCGCTCGGCGTGCTGCCTAGCGCCTCGCTGGGCGAGGGGAGGCTCGGCCTTTACGAGCCGATCCACGGCTCGGCCCCGGACATCGCGGGCAAGGGCATCGCCAACCCGACCGGCACCATACTTTCCGCAGCCCTGTTGCTGCGGCACTCCCTCGGTTTGGAGGCCGAGGCCCGAGCTATTGAGGCGGCCGTCAGCGCCGCCCTCGAAGCCGGCTGCCACACCGCCGATCTCGGCGCCAAGCAGCCGCTGACGACCGCCCAGATGGGCGCCGCGATCCGCGAGCGCCTCCCGTAAGCCAGCCAATCGTCCTCCAACCTTCAAATTCCTTTCCGTTAATGCATCCCTCTTCCCAACCGCCACTCGATACGACGCGCTTCATTGCGCGTCACGTGGCGGGCCTGCGCCGTTCCGGCATCCGCGACTTCTTTGAACTAGTCGCGAAGACCGACGGCGTCATCTCCCTCGGCATCGGCGAACCCGATTTCGACACCCCGCAACCCATCCGCGACGCCGTGAAGACGGCCATGGACACGGGCAAGACCCACTACACGTCCAACCTCGGCCTGCCTGAACTCCGCAAGGAGATCTGCCGCTACGCCGAGGGCCATTTCAAGGTCGGCTACCGCTGGGACGACGAGGTCCTGGTGACCGTCGGTGTCTCCGAGGGCCTCGACCTGGCCCTGCGCTCGCTGCTCAATCCGGGCGACAAGGTGTTGTATCACCAGCCCTGTTATGTCTCCTACGCGCCGTCGGTGGATCTGGTCCACGCGGTGGGCGTGCCGGTCGGCACGCATGCCACGGAGCAGTTCTCACTCGACGCCCCGGCCCTGCAGGCCGCGTGGCAGCCCGGCTGCAAGCTCCTCCTCCTGAACCTGCCCTGCAACCCGACCGGCGGTGTGTGCTCCCGCGAGCAGCTGGAGCGCATCGCGAAGTTCGCGATCGAGAAGGACCTGATCGTCATCAGCGACGAGATCTACTCGGAGTTGGTCTTCGAGGGTGTCCACACCAGCATCGCCAGTCTGCCTGGCATGAGGGAGCGGACGATCCTGCTGCACGGTTTCTCCAAGGCCTTTGCGATGACCGGATTCCGCCTCGGCTACGCCTGTGGCCCGGCACCGCTGATCGAGGCGATGATGAAGGTGCACCAGTATTCGATGTTGTGCGCCCCGAGCATCAGCCAGGAGGGCGCCGTGGCGGCGCTGCGCCTGGGCGACGATGCCACCAAATACATGCGCGACCGCTACCGCGAGCGCCGCGACCTTTTTGTCCGCCGCATCAACGCGGCAGGCCTCAAGTGCCATTCGCCGCGGGGCTCGTTCTATGCCTTCCCGTCGATCAAGTCGACTGGACTGGACGAGGGCACTTTCGCCCGCCGGCTGCTCACGGAGCACAAGGTTGCGGTCGTGCCCGGCACGGCCTTTGGCGACGCCGGTC
>DAORVZ010000191.1:4033-4949 GCA_035434005.1 Lacunisphaera sp. | reverse complement strand
CTCGATGAAGGTGTTCCGGCGGTAGAAACGGTCGAGGTCGTCCATCTTGCGGTCGACGGCGCGGATCGCGTCCTTGGCCGCCTTGAAGCCGAAGTTCTCGCGCAGATCGCCCTGGCTGTGGGCCTCGACCTTGTCCTCCACGAGGGCGGCCCGCTTCACCTTCAACGCCGCGAACTCCTCCGTCAGCCGGCGCAGGAAACCGCTGCGCACGTAGATCGTCGCGGGCGGCGGCGGGGCGAGGCGGAAGATGTTCTTGCGACGCGGCGGAGCCATTTCATTTCTGGGCGTTGTTCAGGCAAGCTTAGCGCCGACCGGAGCCTGACCGGTGGTAAGAAATGTCTTCACCCATTCGCCCTCGCCACAGACGGTAATGCCCGAGAATCGCTTGAACCAGCGACCGGATGGAACTTCCGGTTCCCGATCCAGCCATGCGGCCAACAGGCCGAGCTGATCGGCCGTGATCTGACGTTGTTGGATGCGATCGAGCAAGTGCTGCAGCAATGCGGGAGGCAGCCCCTGCCGGCGAACCTTAGGCATGGGCCGGGCTGCCGTAAAACCCCTTGGTGATCTCGGCCCGCAGGCGCGCCGCCTCTGCGGGATCGTCGGTCGCGACCATGCGGGAGGCGAGCGCGGAGAGTTCGGGGCCGCTTAGCCGGCGCTCGGCATCCAGGGTGTAGGCAAAACGCACCACCTTGGCCTGCTCCTCGGGCGGCAGGGAGGAAATTTCCCGGATGATCTGGCTGGCGTTCATGCCCGCACCCTACGCCAAAGCCCCGCCCCCGCAAGTCCGGTTTGGGCGGGACGGTTTAACGCGGAAGCCGCGCCCGTTCGGCTACGCTCAGAGCGGCCTGAGCCAGTCGAATGGCCGGAGCACACGGAATTCGGGACCAGTTCGTTGGTAGCTTAATGGACTACT
>DAORVZ010000191.1:0-3933 GCA_035434005.1 Lacunisphaera sp. | reverse complement strand
CCCGACCACACCAACCCGCAACCCCAAAACCATCTAAACCGGTTTAACGCGGAGGCCGCGCCCGTTCGACTACGCTCAGGGCGGCCTGAGCCAGTCGCATGGCCGGAGCACACGGAATTCGGGACCAGTTCGTTGGTAGCTTAATGGACTACTAATTTTCGCCCGTTCAGCAGCACCCCGGTCACTTGTAACCTAATAGGTTACAAGTGGCTCGGCGCTGAATTCACGGGATCACCCGGTTGGCGCGGGCAGCGCAGCGCCCCGACCACACCAACCCGCAACCCCAAAACCATCTAAACCGGTTTAACGCGGAGGACGCGGAGCGCGCAGAGCTCGACGCCAACGCGGGTATTTCAGTGAGTGTTCTCAAAATCCGGTTTGTAATCCCGAACGAAGCGAGAGATCCAGTGCAACGAGCTTGCTAAGTCCTCGCACGGACCACGGGTTTGCACGGTGCTTTCCGTCGCCCGGATTTCCGTCTCACGATTGGCAAAATCGCCTGAAATTCGCGAACCAGATCCGCCGTCGAGAAAATCGGTTTCGCAAACCCGGCCTCATAAACCGCCCATTGCTTCAGATCCCCCCCGCGCGACCAAACGCAGGCGACCGGGATGCTTCCCAACGATCCAGTCCAATCCCGCGCGCGCGCCGTCGGGAGCCTCGACAAAACCGTCGCCCTCGCGGCAGCCGTCTTTGTTGTCATCATAAACGGTCATCGCGCCATACGTCCACCCGTCCGTCCTGGTCTCGGGAATGAGGTGAAAATTCGCATAAGTGACCGGCTTGTCTCGCGAAATGCTTGGCGGCGGCGTTTTCATGTAATCGCGTTGATAGGCAAGCAGGCTCGACGCCCCGAGCAAATACTGATCACGCCGGGATCGGATCACTCCTTTGCCACCACGGTTCGTAGAGCCCATAGTGCGTCAGGCCTTCGTGACTCTAGATGCCCGTGTAACGCAGCGAGGCATCCTTGTGCCCTTTGGCTCAGATTAGCGTAACCCAGGAAGGATCAAATTTAATGGCATCCAAAACATCATCCTTGTCTAGCTTCGCAGGGGCCTTGATTCGAATTGCCAATCGGTTCTCGGGCACATCCTCAATAATCGTGAATTGTGAGCCATGCGGTTGCCAGGTGAAGCGATGTATGCGTGTGTCCATCTCTGTCCCTTCAAGATTGTCGTTATCATTCCATTGCCATGTATACCTACCGCGCGGATAGAGCACCGTATCGGTCTCAAACACCGCCAGTTCCTGTAGGTCATCCGATTTAATCAGGACGACCGTGCGCACATTGCGAAATAGCTTCCTAACCCCTGTCACCCGCTCATTCCATATTTCAAGAATCTTTGCGCCAAGCTCGTTGGGGTCGCGTTTAGTGACTTTCGAATCCCCAAAGGAATACGCCGGGGAGTTTCGACCAGAAATTAACCGAACACGTTTGGCCATTGAGGGCTGTTTATTCTTCACGGTTTTCGCCCCCCATGCAGTTTGCTCCAAAACCACATCGTCCAATCCAACATTTGATGGTCGCCAATCAGCGCCCACCACTGATGCGAATATTTCCTCCCAGTCATTACCCTCAAGTCGCGGACTTTTGCGTGTTGCCAAGACATAAACGATTTCACGCCCGAGCCGGACGGGAAATCCCGACGGAAACGCATTCAGCGGGTAAGGCGGGGCGTATTTATCTACGTTTCTTAAGCGTGGAGCGCGCATGGTATGTTCCTCGTTTCTCCAAGAGTGAAAGCTGCATCTCCGGGTTATCTTTGAATTCCGGATAGGAACCCTGCGGATTGCCCCAGCCTAAACCCGTCAAGAGCCCCAAGACGACCGCCCGGGCTACATTGACCGGCAGACTGTTTCCCGCCTGCTTTCGGGTTTGGGAATCGGTGCAGACGATTCTGAACTTCTCGGGGAACCCCTGCAAACGTAGCATCTCGCGAGGGGTCAGCCGCCTTTCGCCATTCACCAGTAGATAGTTGTAGGAAGCCCCTGCGCGCAAAGCGCATGAGTATGGATACGCACTGATATGTCCTGCTTTGTTTTCATGCCAGATGGTCGGCTCTTTGGTCGGTTTCAGAACGGCGTGTCTCCGCGCTTTGATGCGCGCCGACGCGAAATGCTTAGATGGAATATCCCTCTCCAGAACATCCGAAAGTGGCCTCATTTTCATCCCTCCTGTCGGCCAGTGCATCTTCCCGCCCGCGATCCGGTGGCCAACTATCCAGATACGCTCCCTCTTTTGAGGCAGGCCGTAGTGGAGGGCATTAAGAATGCGAAATTCGACCCGGTAACCAAGTTCGCTGAGCGTTTCTAGTATTCGCTTGAGCGTCCTGCCGCCGTTGTGTCCAGCAAGCAGCTTCACGTTTTCTAAAACAAAAGCGACCGGTCGCTTGGCTTCGATAATTCTAGCTATGTCGAAGAATAGCGTTCCGCGGGTATCCTCAAAACCACGCATTTTGCCAATGATGCTGAAAGGCTGACATGGAAATCCTGCAAAAAGGAAATCATGGTCGGGCACCGTAGCACTCCCGACTTGGGTGATATCTCCGACCGGCCTTTCACCGAAGTTGGCTTCATAAGCATTTTGGCACACAAAATCGATATCGCTTGAAAAGACGCACTCGGCTTCCAGTCCAAGCCGCTTTGCGGCTGATTCGGCCGCAAATCGGAAGCCCCCTATTCCACAAAACAGGTCAACGAACTTGATGTTTTGAAGTCGGGAGACCGCTTCTCGACCATGGGATAGGGCCATTCTGCCATTGGTGGTATACTGGTTCGCGACCGGACGATGATGTTGCGGCAAAGGGGAACTCATTACGCTTCCACTCCGCACTACCCATAGGTAGCTGTCCAGCCTACACTACTTATAGGCGGTGTTTGAAACGGCCCGTGGCGGCTATGCTCGTGCGTGGTTCACGAAACGACGAAGCGTCTGATGGCGCGCGTAAAAGAGCTCCGGCTGGCCAATGGCCTCACCCAGGAGCAATTCGCCGAGCGCGCGGGCTTGGACTACAAGTATTACCAGCACGTCGAGGCAGGCCGGAGGCCGAATCTCGGCTTGGACACGTTGCTCAAGATCGCCAGAGGAGCCGACATGGATCTCTGGAGGCTGCTCCACTTTGACCGCGATCTGCCGGCCGTGGCCTATTCCAAGGACGACGAACTCACCGTGACACCACGCAAAGGCGCGGGCAAGGTGGCGAGGCGCACGGCGGGCCAAACCCGCCGTTAGCCCGGGCTGCGCAATTCGACCGGGGCGAAAGCCTGATCGGCCGGATCGATTATGGGGAAATCAGGCCAGATGGAATCGGGCCCGGTGGACTGAGCCAACAATTCAGTTCAACCACAGATAAACACAAATGCACACAGATGGATAAGGCCTTGAGAAACCGGTGAGCGGAACCGTTCGATGAGACGGTATCTTCTATGTTCGGCGACCCTTCTGCGGCATCGGTATTCAATTGTGGTTCCTCGTTGTTTTCGGTCGGTCGATCCTCCCATGCAGCCTGCTCAGCGCAGGCTGGCGCAATACTCCGGCGGCGATTAGCCGCCCCCCGGAACACCGGGGGGCCGACGATTAGTCGGCCCACACCGCCAAGGATTCATCCTTTGATGAATCCATTCGTGGTTAAACCCGCCCGGATTGGATCGGTCCGAGGCTGTTTGCCCGCTGAAAATAGCGATGAACCGCACATATTCCCTGCGGGTCGAATCCCCCGGAGTTTCAGCCGTCGCCAAGGCTATGGCTGGCAAGCCAGATCGAGCGACTGGAGCGCGGGCGACCCCGCCCGCGTGCTGTTCTGCCTCAGTCGTTCAGGTCCCGGTCCTTCCAATACTTGGTGCCCTGCAGCGTGGCCTGTAGGGCGAGGCCGTTCTTGGTCAGCTGGTAGAGCTCGACGCCGTCGACGATATTGCCGGCGGCGGCGATCT
>DAORVZ010000190.1:0-4951 GCA_035434005.1 Lacunisphaera sp. | reverse complement strand
CGGTCGTCATGCGGTGCCGGTGCACGGGATGACGCGCAATGCTGCGGTCGATCGTGCCGCTGTCGTTCTTCGGCACACCGGATACGATCGCCACGTATTCCTTCTTGAGGGTGCGCGAGGCAAACTGGTCGGCCAGCGCGCGGTGGGCGGTGTCGTTCTTGGCCACGACCAGCAGGCCGGAGGTCTCCTTGTCGAGCCGGTGCACAATGCCCGGGCGCTCCACGCCGCCGATGCCGCTCAACTCACCGGCGCAGTGGGACAAGAGCGCGTGCACCATGGTGTCGTCGCCCGTGCCCGTGCCCGGGTGCACGACCATGCCGGCCGCCTTGTTGAGCACGATGAGATGCTTGTCCTCGAAAATCACGTCGAGCGGGATATCCACCGCCCGGATCTCCGCGGCCATGACCTCAGGCAGGGAGAACTCCAGCACCTGCCCCGGGCCCACATCCTGGCTCTGGTCGATGACCTTGCCATCTGCCTTCACGAGCCCGGCTTCCATGGCGCGCTGGATGGCCGCGCGGCTGTGCTCGGAGAAGGCCTGCGCAAGCACCTTGTCGGCGCGTTCACGGCGGCTGCCTGCTGGAACTGTGTAGGAACTTGCTTGCAAGCGACCAGATGGTGCACGGCCAGCGCTCGCCTGCAAGCAGGCTCCTACAAAATGGCAGGGCGGGACCGCTGGGATCGCAGCGATTTACCTATAACGCGCATTCGCTGCACGATTTGCTGTCCAGTCCCAGAATGACAAGTTTGCTGCGGAGACTGCTTGATCCGTGCTTATCCGCGCAATCCGTGGCGCTCAGACTCTTAGCAATTGATCCGGATTCAGCTTCTTCAGCGCCGGCAGCGTGAACAGGCCGTCCTTGCGGATGAGCATGCCGTCGAACCAGATTTCGCCGCCGCCGTATTCAGGGCGCTGGATGTTGACCATGTCCCAGTGCACGGCCGACTTGTTGCCGTTGCCGCCTTCCTCATAGGCCTGGCCGGGGGTGAAGTGGAACGAGCCGGCGATCTTCTCGTCGAAGAGGATGTCGCGCATCGGCTCCTTGATGTGCGGGTTGAAGCCGATGGCGAACTCGCCGATGTAGCACGAGCCGGCGTCGGTATCGAGGATCTCGTTCAGGCGTTTCGTGTTGTTGCTGGTGGCCTCGACGATTTTGCCCTTCTTGAAGACGAGGCGGATGTTGTCGAACGAAGTGCCGAGATAGACCGTCGGTGCGTTGTATTGGATGACGCCCTCGACGCTGTCCTTCACTGGGCAAGAGAAGACCTCGCCGTCCGGGATGTTGCGCAGGCCGCCGCACGGCACGGCACCGATGCCCTTGATCGAGAACTTCAGGTCGGTGCCCGGGCCCTTCAGGTGGACGCGGTCCGTCCTGTTCATCAGGTCGACCAACGCCTTCATGCCCGGGCCGTAGCGCCGGTAGTCAAAGGTGCAGACGCGGAAATAGAAATCCTCGAAGGCCGATGTGCTCATGCCAGCCTGCTGGGCCATGGCGGACGACGGCCAGCGCAATACGACCCACTTGGTCTTGTTCACCCTGTGGTCGAGCACGGGCTTCATGACCTTGGCCACGGCCTGCACGCGCTCGGCCGGCACGTCGGAGGTCTCGAAGATGTTATCCGAACCCCGCACGGCGATGTAGGCCTGCATATGCTTCATGCGGGCGAGCTCGACCTCGGAAGTCGTGGCGTATTGCTCGACGGAGGCACCCTTAAGGAGCTCGCGGGTGATGCGGGCCCGCTGGACGTTCACATAGGGCAGCGCTCCACGGGCCTGGGCGGCGCGGATCAGCTCGATCGTAAAGGTGTCAGGCACATCGAAGGCATCGATGAGCACACGCTCGCCTTTCTTCAGTTCGGTGGAAAAATCGGTCAGCACCTCGGCCAGCCGGGCAAAACGGGAATCACTCATGGGCACATCTAACGCGGCAGGCGGCAGGACACTCAATAGCAAACCTGCAGCGGCGGCCACCGACAGCCGCTGCAACCCGCTGCCACTCATTTACTGAGACTTATCCAAAGAAGTTACTATTTTTGTCATCGCGAGGTGCGCGAAGCGCGCCGTGGCGATCCAGCTGGATTGCTTCGTCGCTTTACTCCTCGCAATGACAGGTGGGCGTAACTTCTTTGGCTAAGTCACAATTATCCCAAAGGTGGGCACCGGTTTCCATACCGAGGCCTTTCGCCGATGTGGAAATCGGCGACCACCCCTCACACCGTCGGATTCGTCGCCCCAACCGGCTCTCCCAGCGGAAAGCAAATCTTGCCGACCGCCTCCTGAAAGTCCGCCGCGCCGCGGAGGATTTCAATTTCCAAACGGAGAAAATAGCAGGGCATCGGGAATTTCTCAGACGCCGCTATGCGCACCGCGTCCTTCTCAGTGGTGACCATGATCTCCACCCCGGCGTCTTCCGCCTCACTGAATACCTCGCCAAGATCGTCATGGGTGAACCGGTAATGGTCGAGGAAGCGGCGCGTGTAGACCAGTTTCGCACCGGTCTCGCGCAGAAACGCCTCGAAACTCTCAGGGGCGGCGATGCCGCTGAGGGCGCCGATTTTCCTGCCCGCCAGCGCCGTGAGCGGCAGGCGCTCTGCGGAATCAATACGCTGGAGGTATTGCGGCTTGTGCGCGCACTCGATGATCTCGGCCGTGGGGTTGAACTTCTGGATCATCGCCTCGAGTTCCTCGTCGCGCACGCCCTTGGACTTGGTGAGGAATACGTAGGAGGCGCGCTTCAGGTGTTTTACCGGCTCGCGCAGGATGCCGCGAGGCAGCAGGTGGCCGTTGCCGAAGGGGTTCGTCTTGTCCACCAGCAGCAGGTTGAGCCGGCCCTTGAGCGGCAGGTATTGGAAGCCGTCGTCGAGCACCAGCGTGTCGCACCCGAAGCGCTTGATCGCGAAGGCTCCCGCCTTCACGCGGTTCTTGTCCACGAGGACGACCACTCCGGGCAGGTTGCGCGCGAGCATGAACGGCTCGTCGCCGGCCACCTCCGAGTCGAGCAGCACCTGCTGGCCGTCGCTTACGATGCGCGGGGGCGGCTCGGTCGTGTGGTTGAGCCAGAACCACCATTTCTGCCACAGCGGCGGGGCCTTGCTCTTGTAGCCGCGGGAGAGGATTGCGACCTTCCTTCCGCGGTCGCGCAGGGCCTTGGCGAACATCTCGACGACGGGCGTCTTGCCCGTGCCGCCGACCGTCAGGTTGCCAACCACCACCACCAGGCAACCCAGCGGCTGGTCGCGCAGGATGCGGTTGCGGTAAAGCCAGAGCCGCAGCTGCACAATGCCACTGAAGAGATACGAGCACAGCTGCAGGAACGCTCCGAACAACGCCGCCCCCGTGCCCTCGCGCCGCCCCATGATGACATCAATCGCGAACTGCTCGAATTCATCGGCCTTATGACGGAACCAGCGGTTGGGCATGAGCAAATTGGCTTTGACGCTACGGAGGTGACGGTTGTGAGTCAGTGCTAGCCACTGGTTTTGCCACATGCAACACCGGCTTCATCACCCCTCATGAGCTACAAGCTATTTATTCCCGGCCCGATCGCCGTCTCGGAAAAAACCCTTCGGGCCATGACCCAGCCCATGATCGGCCACCGCAGCCCGGATTTCGTGGCGCTCTACCAGTCGATCACGCCGCAGCTCCAGGCGGTCTTCGGCACCAAGGACGCTGTCTACCTCAGCACGAGCAGCGCCTGGGGCGTGATGGAGGGCTCCCTCCGGAACGTCGTGAAGAAAAAGGTGCTCTGCTGCATGAATGGCGCCTTCTCCGACAAGTGGTTCGACGTCGCCCAGCGCAATGGCTTGGCCGCCGGCGCCCTGCAGACCGAGTGGGGCCAGCCCGTCGACCCCGTCGCCCTGCGCGCCGCGCTCGCCACCGGCGAATACGACGCCGTCACGATCATCCACAACGAGACCTCCTGCGGCTGCATGAGCGACCTGCCCGCGCTCATGGCGGTGCTCCGCGACTACCCTGACGTCACCAGCATCGTCGACACCATCAGCTCCTGCAGTGCCCAGCCGATCAGGAAGGACGAACTCGGCATCGACGTCATGATCACCGGCTCGCAGAAGGCCTTCGCCATGCCGCCGGGCCTGTCGATCTTCTCGGTCTCCAAGCGCGCCCTCGACAAGGCCGCCACCATCACCGGCCGCGGCTATTATTTCGACTTCCTCGAATTCCAGAAGAACCACGAAGGCGGCATGACGCCCAGCACGCCGGTCATCCCGCTGATCTACGCGCTCAAGTCCAAGCTCGAGGACTTCGCCGCCGAGGGTCTGGAGAACCGCTACGCCCGCCACGCCCGCCTGAACAAGACTGTGCGCGACTGGGCCTTCGCGAAAGGCTTCAAGCTGTTCCCGAAGGAGGGCTATGGCTCGGTGACGCTCAACTGCTTCGCCAACACCCTCAACGTCGACCTCGCCGCGCTGAACAAGATACTGAAGTCGAAGCACGGCCTCGTGATCGACGGCGGCTACGGCAAGCTCAAGGGCCAGACCTTCCGCATCTCCAACATGGGTGACGAGACCGACGAGACCATCGCCGTGCTCCTCAAGGCGCTCGACGCGGCGCTGGCGGAACTGGGTGTGAAATAACTCCGTTCGGGGAACCAATCGCGGAGACGGAAGAGCGGAAACACGAAATCATGACAGGCAGGTCGAGTTTCTTTCCGTGTTTTCGCCCTTCCGTGTTTTCGCGATTTCTTCCTATTTTCGACTGAAGCCGAAGGCTCCTGAAAAAGTATTGCTTGAAATTCTCCGGGGGGCGGCTAACGGCTCGTCCCCCGCATGAAGTGTCTCATCATTGCCGAGAAGCCCTCTGTCGCCGCCGACTTGGCCCGCGCGCTCGGCAAAATCCCGAAGAAAACCGACCACTACGAGAATGACGAATACGTCATCTCGTCCGCCGTCGGCCATCTGGTGGGCCTCCAAATGCCGGAGGATATCGACA
>DAORVZ010000189.1:0-4987 GCA_035434005.1 Lacunisphaera sp. | reverse complement strand
CTGTCCGGTTGGCCCGATTTGTGATGCCTATCACTCATGCCATCGAAAACCACCACAGCCAAGCCGGCCGCAAGCACGGGCCGCCCGCACCCCGACAGCCCCGAGGCGATTTTCCGCTCGTTGATCAAGCGGCACCTCATCTCGACGCTCGCGCGGCACGAAGGCTCGGCCACGCCGCGTGACTGGTGGGTGGCCACGGCCCTCGCGGTGCGCGACACCATCCATGAGCGGATGATTGCCACGCAGGCGGTGCACAACCTCAACAACGTCCGCCGGCTCTATTATTTCTCCCTCGAATATCTCATGGGCCGGCTGTTCGGCAACAACCTGCTGGCCACCGGACTCTACGACACGGCCAAAGCCGCGCTCGCCTCCCTCGGCCAGGACTTCGAGAAGATCCGCGAGGCCGAGATGGACATGGGGCTGGGCAACGGCGGCCTCGGCCGGCTGGCGGCGTGTTTTCTCGATTCACTCGCGACCCAGGATTACCCCGCGCTCGGCTACGGCATTTACTACGAGTTCGGCCTGTTCCGGCAGGCCTTCGCGGCCAACGGCAGCCAGGTGGAGCACCCCGACAACTGGATGCTCTTTGGCGATCCTTGGGAGGTCGCCCGGCCCGAATACACCCAGGAGGTGCGCTTCTATGGCCGCATCGAGAACGTCTTTGACGACAGCGGCAACTACCGCCCGCGATGGGTGGACACCAAGACCATCCTCGGCGTGCCGCACGATATCCCGACCGCTGGCTTCGGCACCGGCACCGTCAACCTGCTCCGCCTCTGGGCCTCGAAATCCTCCGAGGACTTCGACCTCGCCGCCTTCAACCGCGGCGGCTACGTGGAGGCCGTCCGCGAAAAGGCAATCGGCGAGACGGTCTCGAAGGTGCTTTATCCAAACGACAAGACCGAGACCGGCCGGGAGCTGCGCCTGATGCAGCAGTATTTCTTCGTCGCCTGCTCGCTGCGCGACATCATCCGCCGCCACTTCCGCCAGCCCGCCAACACCTGGCAGAACTTTGCCGACAAAGTGGCGGTGCAACTCAACGACACGCACCCCGCCATCGCCGTCGTGGAGCTCACCCGCATCCTCGTTGACGAGGAAGGGATGCCGCTGGCCGCCGCGCTCGAGATCGTGCGGGCCACCTTTGCCTACACCAACCACACGCTGCTGCCGGAGGCCCTCGAAAAGTGGGGCGTCGGCCTCTTTGAGCGTGTGCTCCCCCGGCATCTCCAGCTCATCTACGAGATCAACACCGCGCTGATGCAAGCCGTCGAGGCGAAGTGGCCCGGCGACAACGAGAAGAAACGCATCTGCTCCCTGATCGAGGAAAACGGCCACAAACAGGTCCGCATGGCCAACCTGGCCGTCGCCACCTCGCACACCGTCAACGGCGTGGCCGCCCTGCACACCGACTTGCTGAAGAAGAACCTGTTTCCGGAATTCAACGCCCTCTATCCTGGCAAATTCCAAAACAAGACCAACGGCATCACTCCCCGTCGCTGGCTGCACAAGAGCAACCCGCGCCTGTCCGCGCTCATCACCAAGCGGCTCGGTTCCACCGCCTGGGTGCGCGACCTTGACCTGCTGCGGGGCTTGGAGAAGGCCGCCGGCGAGACCGCGTTCCAGCAGGAGTTCATGGCCATCAAGCGCGCCAACAAGGTAAACCTCGCCGCCGTCATCAAAGCCGAGTGCGGCCTCGACGTCTCGCCCGATGCGCTCTTCGACGTGCAGATCAAGCGCCTGCACGAATACAAGCGCCAGCACCTGAACCTACTCCACATCCTGGCGCTCTACCGCCGGCTACTCCAGAACCCCGGGCTCGATATCGTGCCCCGTGTCTTTGTCTTTGGCGCCAAGGCGGCCCCCGGCTACGACCTCGCAAAGAACATCATCCGCGCCATCAATGTCATCGGCGCGCGCATCAACGCCGATCCGCGCATCGGCGGGAAGCTGAAGGTCGCCTTCCTGCCCAACTACCGGGTGTCGCTCGCCGAGAAAATCATCCCCGCCGCCGATCTCTCGGAACAGATCTCCACCGCCGGCAAGGAGGCCTCGGGCACCGGCAACATGAAACTCTCGCTGAACGGCGCGCTCACCATCGGCACGCTTGACGGCGCCAATGTCGAGATCAAGGAGGAGGTCGGCGACGAGAATATCTTCATCTTCGGCCTCAACGTGGACGAGGTAGCTGCCCTCTGGGCCAAGGGCTACCGGTCGCTGGACTATTATCAGGCTGATGAGGAACTGCGCGCCGTCCTCGACTGGCTCGGCAGCGATTTCTTCACGCCCGGCGAGCACGGCGCGTTCTCGCTTGTGCATGACAGCCTGCTGCAAGGCGGCGATCCCTACCTGGTGCTGGCGGATTTCCGCCAATACAGCGACTGCCAGGCGAGGGTGGACGCCGCCTATCGCGACCAGGCGAAGTGGGCCAAGATGGCCATCCTCAACACCGCCCGCCTCGGCAAGTTCTCCAGCGACCGCACCATCCGCGAATACGCCAAGGACATCTGGAAACTCAAGCCGGTGAAGGTCTGACCTCGTCCGACCGGCGGGCGGCGATCAGCCGCTCGATCCGGCGGCCAAACCGCACGCCGTTCCACGCCATCGTGAAGCCGAGGGAACTGTAGATCACGCCCGGCAGCCACGGGTGCACGGGCAGGTAGGAGAGCAGCACGGAAACCAGGCAGGTGCCGAGGTTGATCCGGATGCTGGCGAGGTCCAGCCGGGTGTATTCCACCTCGACCTCGTTGAGGTGCAGCCGCTCCCGCTGGCGCAGGGCGTGCCAGAAGAGCAGGCCGAACAGCAGCCATACGCCCGCCAGGCCCACGCCGTAGATCCGGTAGACCAGGAACAGTTCGTCGAGACTGCGCATGCCGCCGCCACCGCCCAGCCAGGAACTGAAGAGGAACTTCAGCGGGTAGACCGAGAAGATGACCAGGAGCAGGATGCCGTAGTTGATGACGCGGGTGAAAGCGTCTTCCAGACCGTAACGGCGGAAGAAACGATAATGCACGTTCCAGAAGATGATCAACAGCACAAAGCTCGCGGCGAAGGCGGGAAAGCCGCGGATGACCTTCATCAGGCCTTCGAAATCGCTCGGCACCTGCTGGGCGACGACGAGCAGCGTGAGCGAGAAGCCGAAGGCGGCGTCGGCCAGATTCTCAAGGCGGGAAACCTCGCCGCCCCGCCAGCGGAAGTGGGTTTCGTGCCGGCGGCCGGGCAGGCGGTCGCGCCAGGAGGAGGGGCGGGGGCGGCTCATGGGAGTGCGGCCGGATGAGAGCAAAACCCCCGTCCAGCGGCTAGCGTGTAATTGCCGGCCGGCAGGGCGGGGTTGCAATTTCGCCGCCTGCCGCACAGACAATCCGGCCCCCGGTTCGCCTCACCCCTCCGGCTCCATGAAATATCAACGGTTTTTTCCCGCCATGGCCGTCCTGGTCTTCACCGGCGCCATGGCGGACGGGCGGGCGGCCGCGACTCCCACGGATGAGGGCGTGCCGCTCGCCATCGGCGTGCGCGCCACGGTCGACCCGAAGTGGGAGAGTTTCCGCAAGCTCCCGCCGGTGGCCCACGGCAAACGCTACCTGCTCGCCGCAGTCAGCGAGGTGCCCTCTGCCGAGAAAATGCTCACGCCGGTGGACAAGGGCGCCTTGGCAGCGCAGCTGCGGCACGAGCTGGCGCGGCACGGATTTCGGGAGATCACGGCGCAGGAAACTCCGGAAGTGGTGCTGACGGTCACCTATGGTCGCGGCTATCTCCGCAACCCCTATCTGGCTGACGCGATGCTCGACGACGCCACGACCGGCGTGCCCACGGCGACCATCACCTCGCCGAAGCAGGCGATGCGGATGCGCGAATTCGACGCAGAGGGAAAATTGCAACAGGCCCAGTTCGAGAAACTTTTTCTCGCCGTCACCGCCTGGCAGTATCCCGCCAAGCCTGAAGACAGGCCCAACCAGCTCTGGCGGACGGTCATGGTGGTGGACAATCCCGACGGCCGCGACCTGAACCTGGCGTTGCCGGCGATGTTTGCGGCCGGCGCGGGCTGGTTTGGCCGGGAGATCAAGGAAGGGGAGGTGACCGTGAAGTCCACGATGCCGGCCGGGACCGTGAAGCTCGGCCCGCTCAACGTGATCGAGGAGAACGCCGGCAAGTGACGCCGGCAGATCAGGATTTTTTCCCTGTGCGATAGTTCCACGGGGGCACGGGATCCTTGTCCTGCCACAGCCCGATCTGCTGCTCGCGGGCGCGCCGCTCAAGGTTCTCCACGACCGTGTCCTTTAGGTAGAGCCGCTTATACCACCAAGCCCAGCCGGCGGCCACGAGGTCCTCGTTGAGCGAGCGGCCGCCCCGATAACTGACGTCGCCGATGAAGCGGCCGTATTGATCGATGGTCTTGGCGCGCACGATGACCGTGTGACCGTCAACCTTGAGGCGGGTGAAGTCGCGGGCCTGCTCCCCGCGGGGCTGGTGCAGCTCGGGCGCGTCGAGGCGCGCCAGCCGCACCTCGTAGATGTCCTCGCCTTTCTGCACCTCGAGCGAGTCGCCATCCTTCACTTTGATGACGCGGCCCGTGAACTCGCGGAGCTTGACCGGGACCTTTTTGGTGCGCGCCTCGAGGCCGACGGGCTGACCGGCCAGCACCAGAACGACGAGCAGGGTCAGCAGCGACAGAGACTTTTTCATGGCGAAACGGAATTCTGATTGTAGAAACGGCCCCACCTCATGCTAGCCTTCCGAACCCTGCTGCCGAGCCTTATCCCACCATGACCGCCGTGCGTAACAAGCGTCGCCTGTTGCTGGGCGCGAGCCTCGGCGTCCTGTTGGCGCTCGCGGTGTTGTGGGGCGCCAGACTGGTGGTGACAGGCTGGGTGATCGGTTTGTTGCTGCAATCAGCCGGGGCCTCGCAGGCCAGCTTCCAAGTCACCCAAGCCTCGCCGTGGCAGGTGGTGCTGGAGGACATCGGCTTCCAGATGCGGGCGCAGACCTT
>DAORVZ010000188.1:0-4999 GCA_035434005.1 Lacunisphaera sp. | reverse complement strand
TTAGGCGGGTTGCCCCGGAGGTTCAAGCCTGCTTGCGGCGTGTGTCACGGGCGCTTTTGCCGGTTGCCAAGCTGCGCATCCGCCGCCTGCTTGGGCGTAGTCCGCCCTTGGCATGAACACCCCGCCCGACCTCAACCTCGACTACGTGGCCAACCTCGCCCGCCTCGCCCTCACCGAAGGCGAGAAGCGCGACTACGCCCGGCAATTGGGCGAGATACTGCACTACGTCGAGAAGCTCCGACAGGTGGACGTCGCCGGCGTCGAGCCCATGGCGCACGCCTCCCCGGTTTTCAATGTCTGGGCGGCCGACATCCCCGTGCCAAGCCTGCCCGTCGAGGCGGCGCTGCGCAACGCGCCGGCGCAGCGGCATGACGCCATCGTGGTGCCGAAAGTCGTGGAGTAGCCGATGGCCGCCGCAATCATCCATCAACCCGCCACCCGCCTGGCGGCGCGGCTCGCCGCCGGGGAACTCTCCGCGGTGGAGTTGTTGCAGGCGTGTCTTGCGCGCACCCGGGCCGTTGATGGCCGCGTGCAGGCGTTCAATTCCTACGACGAGGCCGCCGCGCTAGCCGCCGCCCGCGAGTCCGATGCCCGCCGCGCCGCCGGGCAAGCGAGGGGACCGATCGACGGTCTCCCGGTCGGCCTGAAAGACGTCATCGCCGTCGAGGGCCAGCCGCTCACCTGCTCGAGCAGGATGCTTGCGGACTTCGTGTCGCCCTACGACGCCACTGTCACCGCGAAGCTCAAGGCGGCGGGCGCAATTCCTTTCGGCCGGTTGAACATGGATGAGTTCGCCATGGGCTCCTCGACGGAGAATTCGGCGTTCCGGCCGACTGCCAACCCGTGGGATTTGACGCGGGTGCCGGGCGGCAGTTCCGGCGGCTCGGCCGCCGCTGTCGCCGCGGGAGAATTGCCGCTCACCCTGGGCTCCGACACCGGCGGCTCCATCCGCCAGCCGGCGGCGCTGTGCGGCATCGTCGGGCTCAAGCCCACCTACGGCCTCGTGTCGCGCTACGGCCTCGCGGCCTATGCCTCCTCCCTCGACCAGATCGGCCCGCTGGCCCGCACGGTGGAGGATGCGGCCCTGCTGCTCGGGGTCATCGCCGGCCACGATCCACGCGACTCGACCTCGTTCCCGGCGGAGGTGCCGGATTATCGCGCGGCACTGGCGGCGAAGAAAGGCCCGTGGCGGATCGGGGTGCCGAAGGAGTTTTTTGGCACCGGCCTCGATCCGGAGATCGGCGCGGCCGTGCAGCGGACGATCGAGTATTATCGCGCGCAGGGCTGTGCCATCAAGGAGGTCTCGCTGCCCCTCGCGGCGGAGTATGCCATCGCGACCTATTACCTCATCGCGACGGCCGAGGCCTCGTCGAACCTGGCCCGATACGATGGCATCCGCTACGGCCACCGGTCCGCGGCGGCGAAGGACGCCATCGACATCTACGCCCGGTCGCGCGCCGAGGGTTTCGGCCCCGAGGTGAAACGCCGCATCATCCTCGGCACGCACGTGCTCAGCAGCGGCTACTACGACGCCTATTACCTGCGTTCCCAGAAGGTCCGCACCCTCATCCGCAACGAGTTTGCCACCGTCCTGCGCGAGTGCGATGCGTTGCTGTCGCCGACCTCGCCGGTGCCGGCCTTCAAGCTGGGCGAGAAGTCTGCCGATCCGCTGGCCATGTATCTGACCGACATCTACACGATCAGCGTCAACCTCGCCGGCCTGCCGGGCATCTCGATCCCCTGCGGTTTCACCGGCGGCGGGCTGCCCATCGGCCTGCAGCTCATCGGCCGACCCTTCGCCGAGGCCGACCTGCTGGCCATCGCCCACGCCTACGAGCAAGGCCACGATTGGCATGCCAAGCATCCCGAACTTTGAGACACAGAGCACACGGAGATGACACGGAGGGCACCGAGCCATGAACAATGAAATCAATCTTCTGACGGAAGCCGTCATAGGGGCGGCGATTGAAGTTCACAAGGAATTGGGGCCGGGCTTGCTCGAGTCGGCCTACCAACGGGCACTGGCGTATGAACTTGGCCAGAGGGGAATCCCGTTTGAGCAACAGAAGCTTTGCCCCGTTCAATACAAGGACTTGATCGTCGATGATGCCTACCGCCTGGATTTTTTGGTGAAAGGCTTGGTGGTGGAGCTCAAGGCCGTTGATGCCTTGCTGGCGGTGCACGACGCCCAGGTGCTGACTTATCTTAGGTTTACCGGTTGCCACATCGGACTGCTGATGAATTTTCGTTCCACCAGCCTGACCAAGGGGCTGCGTCGTCTGGCTCTGTGATCTCCGGGTCTTCTCCTTCCTCCTCTGTGTCCCACTCCTCATCCAACTACGAAGCCGTCATCGGCCTGGAGGTCCACGTGCAGCTCAAGACAGCGTCGAAGATGTTCACGCGCGTCGCCGCCGGCTATGGCGAGCCGCCCAACACACTGACCGACCCCGTGGTGCTCGCCCTGCCCGGCGCGCTGCCGGTGCTGAACAAGGCGGCGCTCGACCAGGTCATCAAGGCCGGGCTCATCCTCGGCTGCGCCATCGCCCCGGTCTGCAAGTGGGACCGCAAAAACTACTTCTACCCAGACTCCCCGAAGAACTACCAGCTCTCGCAATACGACCAGCCCATCTGCGTCGGCGGTGCGGTCGAGATCGAGCTGCCCGGCCCGGCCCGCAACCTCATGGGCGAGCACCGGAAAATCCCGCTGACGCGCATCCACCTCGAGGAGGATGTCGGCAAGCTCACCCACGGCCCACAGGACACGCTGGTGGACTACAACCGCGCCGGCACGCCGCTGATGGAGATCGTCTCCGAACCCGCGCTGGCGAGCGCCGAGGAAGCCTACGCCTTCCTGACCGCACTCCGCATCGCCCTGACGCACGGCGGCATCTCCGACTGCGACATGGAGAAGGGCCAGCTGCGCTGCGACGCCAACATCTCCATCCGCCCCGTGGGCGAGACCAAGCTCGGCACCAAGGTCGAGTTGAAGAACCTCAACTCCATCTCCTTCGTCCGCGACGGCATCGCCCACGAGATCCGCAGGCAGATCGCCGTTGTCACGGCCGGCGGCACCCTCACGCAGGAGACGCGCGATTACGACGGCCAGGCCGGCACCTCGCAGTCGCTCCGCTCCAAGGAAATGGCGCACGACTACCGCTACTTCCCCGACCCCGACCTCATGCCCGTGCGGGTAGACGCGGCCTGGCTGGCGGCCCTCCGCGCCACGCTCCCCGAGCACCATTTCGACCGGCAGCGGCGGTGGCTGGCGGATTACCAGTTGCCCTACACGATCACCTCGGCGCTCGTGCCCGACCGCGCCTTGGCCGACTACTTCGAGGCCACCGCCCGGCTCGGCGCCGCCCCGCAGGCGGCCGCCAACTGGATCGCCAACGACCTGCGGCGCGAGCTCGCCGCCTCCGGCCTCGATCTGGCCGACAGCAAGGTCCGGCCGGCGCACATCGCCGGGCTGGTGCAGCTCGTCGAGGCGGGCGTCATTTCCAGCAACATTGCCAAGGAGGTCTTCGCCGAAATGTTCGCCACTGGGGATCAGGCCGGGGTGATCGTCGAGCGCAAGGGCCTCAAACAATCCACCGACACCGGCGAACTGGAGGGGTGGGTGTCCGCCGCCATCGCCGCGAATCCGAAGGCCGTGGCCGAGTTCAAGTCGGGCAATGAGAAGGCCCTCAACGCCATCAAAGGCGCGGTGATGAAAGCCTCCGCCGGGAAAGCCAACCCCCAGCGCGTGGACGAGATCGCGCGAAAACTGATCGGCTAAAGTCCCATCCACGCCGGGTCAGATCGTCGGGCCGGCTCAGCCGGCGAAGCGTTGCATGAAGGCGCGGATGTCCTCGGGCACCGCCGGGGTGAGGTTGTCCAGGATCCAGCGGAAGAGCTGCCGGATCTCGTCGTGCGTGCCGCCGGAGGTCTCGAAGACCAGTTGGCCGGGCGGAGCACCGGTGGCATCCTTCGATTCCAGCACGTAGGGGGCGCCGGTGCCGGCGGCCGTGCCCCCCCGGCAGAAATAATCGAGCATACGGAGCTCAAAGCTGTGGAGCGGATCCACCGGCGAGTGGGCTAGGCGCACCGTGAGGATCGAGTCGGATTCCCCGAGAAAGACGCGTTTGAAGAACTGGGGATCGTCCTGCACAACTCGGTCGTAGGCCATCGGCTGCAGCGACTGGCCGATGACGACCGGCTGCAGCAACTGCAGGTAGGCCTGCTGCACCTCGAACTTGGGGAAGACCAACCCGAGGCCGAGGGCCCAGCCCTCCGGGCGGGACTCCAGATGGGCGATACGCGCCTCGATCTCCAGGCGGTGGTGCGCGAGCTGCAGCGTGAGGCTGAGGTGGTGTCCGGCCGGCAGGTCGGGCTGGGCCTTCACCAGCACCCCGGTCCCGGTGGCGGAGATATTCTGGATTTTCGCGGCATAGTCGCGCCCGCCGTAGCGCACGGTCGCCTGGAGCGGGTAGGCCGGCCCGGGCACATACCGCTGGGTGAGGCGTTTCTCCAACTGTTCGACAGTGGCTTTTTCAAATTTGAAAATGCGTTTGAACAAGAGCACGGCGCTAGGAAAGAGCAGCGGGCGGGTTGAGACAAGCTTTGGTGACGGCCTTGCGTCCCGTCGGCCCGTGGTTATGCTGGGGCCATGAATACTCCCCACACTCCTCCGCTCTCCCGTCGCCAGGCCTTGAAGATAATCGGAACCGGCGTGGCCGTCGCGGGCCTCGGGCTGGCCAGGGGTGGGGCGGCGGAGACCGCCGTGGCGGCCCCTGCCCTCGGTTGGGAACTGCCGCCGCTGGGCTATGCCTACGGCGCGCTCGAGCCGCACCTCGATGCGCGCACGATGGAGATCCACCACACCAAGCATCACCAGGCCTACATCAACAATGCCAAGGCGCTGTTACAGGACCACGCCGACCTGTTCGCTCGCGGGCCCGAGGCGCTGGTGCGCGACCTGGCCGGCGTGCCGGCCGCGATCCGCCCCGGCATCCGCAACAAC
>DAORVZ010000187.1:0-5013 GCA_035434005.1 Lacunisphaera sp. | reverse complement strand
TTGCCGGCCTCGAACTGCGGCTTCACCAGCGCGATCAGAGTGCCGCCGGGCCGCAGGCACGGCCACACAGCGGGCAGCACACTTTTCAGCGAGATGAACGACAGATCCATGACCACCGCGTCGTAGCTGGCGCGGGGCAGGCTGCCGGGCGCGAGATGGCGGGCGTTGGTTTTCTCGATGTTGGTGACGCGTGGGTCGCGGCGGATCCTATCGTGCAGCTGGCTGTGGCCGACATCCACGCACGTCGCGGAGGCGGCGCCGGCCTGCAGGGCGCAGTCGGTAAAGCCGCCGGTCGAGGCGCCGACATCGAGCACGTGGGCGCCGATCAGATCCACGGGAAATTTCTCCAGGAAGGCGGCGAGCTTCTCCCCTCCGCGGCTGACGAAGCGCGGCGGCTGGTCGACGGTGAGTTCGAAGTCGGCGGCATATTCCTTGCCCGGCTTGTCGAGCCGCGCGGTGCCGTGGCGCACGCGGCCACTCATGATGAGGGCCTTGGCCTGGGCGCGGGTGGGCGCGAGGCCGCGCGACACCAGCAATTCGTCGAGGCGTTGCTTCGTTCCTGACATGGCACCAGAAAAGCTCGGTGCCGCCATCCGTCCACGCATAAATCAGCGAACCGATGCCCGCCGGGCCGCGGAACCTTTGTAACCTATTAGGTTACAAGTTTGGCGGGCGGGAAATTGGCGGGCCGCATGGGAATCGATCAACGAAGATTCTGCCGCGCGGGCGACCCCGCCCGCGAACGGCCCCGCCAGCGAAACCCCACGGCGGGGTCGCCGTGGCTCCAGAAATGCAATTCGGCGAACGAGCGCTCCGGTTTACTTGATTTCCCAGTTGTAGGGATGTTTCGACAGCGGCTTGGTGCCGGTGGCGGTGACTTGCACGACATCCTCCCAGCGGCAGCCGCCGAGGCCGGGGTAGTAGAGTCCGGGCTCCACTGTCATCACGGAGCCCTTCTTCAGCGGATAGGCCACGGCGGGCGACATGCGGCCGGGGTCATGCACGGCCAGGCCGAGCCCGTGGCCGGTGCCGTGGAAGAAACCGACGGAGCCGGTCTTGGTATGCCGGGTCTCATAGCCGGCGTCGGCGAAACAGTCGGTCACGGCGCGGTGGACGAGGCGCCCGTCGACGCCGGCGCGCATGGCCCGGGTGGCGCGCTTTTGCGCCTCGCGCACGGTGGCGACGAGCCGGCGCTGCACTTCGCGGGGACGGCCCTTGAGGTAGGTGCGCGTCATGTCGCCGAAATAGCCGGTCTTCAGGACGCGCGGGAAGATGTCGATGATGATGAGTTCGTGCGGGCGGAGGGGGCCCGAGCCGCGTTCGTGGGGATCGCAGGCCTGGTCGCCGCCGGCGACGATGGTGTCGCGCGGGTCGCCGCCCTGCTCGCGGATGGCGGTCTCGAGCGCGAAGCGCAGGGATTCGGATGTGAGGACCTTACCGCGGTGGACTAGCGTGCGGCCCTTGATCCGCGCGGCGCGCAGGATTTTTTCGGCGACGGTGTAGCCGACGGAGCAGAGGCGGTTGCCCTCGCGGATGCAGGCGGCTTCCGTGTCCGTCTTGATCTCGCGCTCGGGGAAGAGTTGGTCGCCGACGAAGTCGAGCCGCAGGCCCAGCTTGGTGAGCTTGCCGTAGAGGGCGGCGGGAAAATCGTCGGCCACCCGGAAGCGGCGGAGGCCGTATTCGCGGGCGAGGGTGGCGATGATCTCGGCGACGCCGGCCCGGGCGCCGTGGCGCTGTTGCGCGCGCGCCAGGCAGGCTTCGTGGGGCAGCACGACGTCGAAGGCGCCGGTGCGCTTGACGCGGCCGAATTCCAGCGTGCGCTGCACGGTGATCTTCTTCCGGCCGGCGCCGAAGGCGATGAAGGGGTCGTGCACCTCGACGCGGCCGAAATAGAGCATGTCGGCGCTGGTGTGGGTGTCGGTGTAGAGAAGCGGGGGAGGAAGGGCTGAGGAGGGCATGAGGGGGAAAGTGAGAGTGGGGGTGGAAGTGACGGGAGGGCCATTTAGGATTTGCGATTCATGGTCCATGCAGGGGAATGAGGCGCATGTCCTTCCGCCGCACCCTGCCCATGCTCGCCCTGTTGACCCTCCTCACTGCCTGCGGCGGTTCCGACCACGCCCGGGACGCGGCCCCCAAGACGGTGGACGATCGCTTCGCCATCAAGGTCGGGGAGCGCACTGTGGCGATGCAGGTGGCGGCGTTGCCGGCCGAGTTGCAAAAGGGCCTCATGTTCCGGCAGGCGATGGGCGCGGACGAGGGGATGCTGTTTGTGTTCACCAACCCGTCGCCGCAGGGCTTCTGGATGCGCAACACGACGCTGCCGCTCGACATCGGCTATTTCGACGCGGCCGGCGAGCTGAGGGAGATCTATCCGCTGTATCCGCTCGACGAGCGCCCGGTGAACTCGCGCAGCCGCCACATCCAGTTCTGCCTCGAGATGAACCAGGGCTGGTTCAAGCGCCACGGCGTGACGCCCGGCGCGAAGCTCGACCTGGCAGCCGTCGCTGCGGCGTTGAAGGCCCGCGGCCTCAAGCCCGAGCAGGCCGGGCTGCGCTAGGCTGCACTCTGGAGCGCGGGCTACTCCGACCGCGAAACGGCAACCACGGCGAGGTCGCTGCGGCTCCAACCCAAACAGCAAGCATCCCCGGACGAGCCCCGGGCATTTATGCAAGACTGCTCACAACCCTCGGGCCTGTGGTGGGAGCGAGCTTGCTCGCGACACCGCGCGTCCTGAGTCGCGTGCAAGCACGCTCCCACAGTTTCCATCCAAGCCGAAGCGACATTCGGGGCATTGGGCCACAGGTAATATTCTGGCGCCCCGGGGGTTCCCGTCTGACGGAAACGTCAGGTGCCTGGCCTAGTTTTTCCGCCCCCGGGGCTCTAAATTCGGGGGCATGAAGCGAGGGCAGATATTCCTGATTTTGGTCGGCGTGGGGCTGGCTGCGGCTGCCTCCGGCCAGACCGTGCGCACGTGGACGAGCAACTCCGACCAGCGCTGGAGCGTGAATGGCAACTGGTCGGGCAACAACCGGCCCAACACCAACAGCGAAATCGCCCAGTTCGGCACCGGCCTGCAACTGAACCCCGAGCTCAACGCCAACAATTACACCGTGCGCGGCCTCCGCTTCAGCGCGGGGGCGGGCGCCTACACCGTGGGCGACGACAACGGCGCCCGCACACTCCGCATCGGCAACTGGGCCTCCGGGTTCATCGAAAACCTGTCGGCGAGCGACCAGGTCATCAGTATTGCCACGCTCCAGTTCCAGAGCGACGCCACCGTGCGCACCACCGGCACCGGCACCCTGAGCCTCAGCTCCACCCTGACGGGCACCAACCGCGACCTCACCTTCGATGCGGCGGGGGACATCAGCGTCAGCGGCAACATCACCACCGGGAGCGGCACACTCACCAAGCAGGGCACGGGCAATCTGATCCTGTCCGGGACCAACACCTACACCGGCCTGACCACGGTGAGCGCGGGCGCCATCGTGTTGGCGGCCGCCAATGTGTTCGCCGACACCGGGCAGATCAGCATCGCGTCGGGTGCCAGCCTGCAACTGAACAACCTGGCCGACACCATCGGCCGGCTCAGCGGCGCCGGGGCGGTGGATTTCGGCTCGGCGGGCACCGGCCAGTTGCGGCTGAACGCGGGCACGAGCACGTTTGCCGGCTCGTTCGCCGGCAGCGGCGAGCTCATCATCGGCGCCGGGGCGACGCTCACGCTCGGGGCAAACTTCACCAACACGAATCTCAAGATCACGCTCGACGGCGGCACGCTGGATCTCGCCGGCTACAGCCTGACGGCCGGCGCGCTGAGCATCACCGGCAACTCGACGGTGGATTTCAGCTCGGGCTCGGTGCTCGCGGTGGACTCGCTGGGCTTTGGCTCCACCGGCCTGCTGCTGTCGGCGCAGAACTGGGCCGACGCGAGCGACTACTTCTACAGCCAGACCGGGTATGCGCAGGGCGGCGCCCCGCTCAACCAGGTGCAGTTTCAGGGCTGGAGCACGGCCGACACGAAGTGGCAGGCCTACGACAGCCAGATCACGCCCGTGCCCGAGTCCGCCACCTACGGGGCGTGGTTGCTGGCGGGGCTGGGCGCCGTGGGGCTCTGGCGTCGGCTCCGCGGCCGGCGCGTCTGAGCCGCCTCGCTTCGGCATTGTCTGTTGTCGGAAAATGAAAACTGTGGACGTCACCCCGCCTGCCGCCGGGAACGATATGTCCGCCGCCACTCCGCATGTCCTCGTCGTGGAAGACGAACAAAAGACCCGCGACTCCGTCGCCGAGGGCCTGCGCCTAGAGGACTGGCGCGTGACGACGGCGGTCTCCGGCGACGAGGCGGTGCAGGTGCTGGAGCGGGCCACCTTCGACCTGCTGATCCTCGACTGGATGCTCCCCGGCCTGAATGGGCTGGCGCTGCTGCAGCAGATCCGCGCGCGGGGCAACCACGCGCCGGCGCTGCTGCTCACGGCCCGGCGTTCGCTCGATGAGCGGGTGGCCGGCCTCGAGGGCGGGGCCGACGACTACCTGCCCAAGCCCTTCGCGTTGGCCGAGCTGATCGCCCGCTGCCGGGCCCTGCTGCGCCGGCCGGCCCTGAGCAGCGCCGCCGCCCTGGGCTGCGGGGATCTGCAGCTCGACACCCGCACCCGCTCCGCGCAACGGGCCGATACGGAGATCCCGCTCACGCCGCGGGAGGTGGACGTGTTGGAATACCTCCTGCGCCACCAGGGGCAGAACGTGACCCGCGAGATGCTGGAGCGGGACGTGTGGAAACAGGCCCGCCGCTTCACCTCGCTCGACAACGTGATCGATGTGCAGATGATGCGCCTGCGGCGGAAAATCGACGCGGAGGGCCTGGCGCCGCTGATCCACACCGTGCGCGGCATCGGCTACCGGCTGGGCCCCGAACCCGCATGAAGGCTTGGTGGAAGCCCCGGACGCTGCGCTTCCGGCTGGCCCTGTGGTATTCGCTCGGCGGCACGGTGTTGCTGGCGGCGTTCAGCGCGACCCTCT
>DAORVZ010000186.1:0-5016 GCA_035434005.1 Lacunisphaera sp. | reverse complement strand
GGTGAATGCGGCGGTTCGCGCGGTGTCCAGCGTGTCTTCGCCGGGAATGAGGCCGAGGGTGGGCGTGTTGCCCTCCTCGGATTGCTCAAACAGCAACTGCATGCCGAGGCAGACGCCTAGGACGGGCTGGGTGAGGCTGCGCACGCAATCGACCAGGCCTTTGGCCTGCAGACGCTTCATGCCCTCGGCGGCGGAGCCGACACCGGGGAGGATGACGCGCTCCGCCGAGCGGATGACGGTGGGATCCGCGGTCAGTTCGCTGTGGATGCCGAGCCGCTCCAGCGCAAAGCGCACGGAGGGGATGTTGGCGCCGCCACTGTCGACGATGGCTAGCATGATGGGCAAAATTGGAGCCGCACCGACCCCGGTGCGGGGAGTTGGGCCAACGCGGCGAGGTCGCCGCGTCTCCATTCGGACAGATTCATCAGAGAACTCCCTTGGTGCTGGGGATCTCGCTGCCGGCGCCGCGCGCGATGGCGGGGCGCAGGGCGCGGCCGAAGCCCTTGAAAAGCGTCTCAACCATGTGGTGCGTGTTGTCGCCCTTCACGCTCATCTGGAGCGTGGCGAGCAGCGAGTCGCTGACGGAACGGAAGAAGTGGGCGACGAGCTCCGTGGGCATCTCGCCGACGAACTCGCGGTCAAACTTGCCGTCGAAGGTGAAGTAGGCGCGGCCGCTCAGGTCGATTGCGACCTGCGCCTGTGCCTCGTCCATCGGCAGCACGAAGCCGTAGCGGCCGACGCCGCGCTTGTCGCCGAGCGCTTGCTTGAGTGCCAGGCCGAGGGCGATGCCGACATCCTCGATCGTGTGGTGCTCGTCGATCTCGAGGTCGCCCTCGCACTTGATGACGAGACCGATGCCGGCGTTCTTGGCTATCTGCTCCAGCATGTGGTCGAAGAAGCCGAGGCCAGTCGCCAGCTGTGCGGGCGCGGCCTGGTCGAGGTCGACGGAAACGGTGATCTTCGTCTCCTTGGTGTTGCGGACGATGGTGGCGCGGCGCGGGGCGTCGACAAACTGGCGGGCGATTTCCGTCCAGCCGAGTGTCTTGCGGTCGTAGCGCAGACCGCGGATGCCGAGGTTCTGCGCCAGCGTCACGTCGGTCTCGCGGTCGCCGATGACGGCGGACTGTTCGCGTGACCACGACACATCCTTCACGTAGTCCATGAGCAGGCCCAGCTTGGGTTTGCGGCAGTCGCACTTGTCGGCGGCGGTGTGCGGGCACACGCGCACGGCTTCGAAGGCGATGCCCTGGGAGGCGAGGATGTCGAGCAGCAGCTTCTGCAGCGGGCGGAACTCCTCCTCGCGGAAGCTCGGCGTGCCGAGGCCGTCCTGGTTGGTGACCATGACAAAGGTCCAGCCGGCGTCGCGCAGGCGGAGCAGGGCGGGCACGCAGTCGGGCTCGAGCGCGAACTTGTCGAGCCGGTCGATCTGCTGGTCGAACGGCTCCGCAATGAGCGTGCCGTCGCGGTCGATGAACAGGATTTTTTTCATGGGGACCTTAATAATTTGTCATCGCGAGACCGGCGAAGCCGGTCGTGGCGATCCAGCTAGCTGGATCGCTTCGTCGCTGCGCTCCTCGCAATGACAAGGCGCTGTTAGACACGGGACAAAACCTCTAGGGTGGCGTTGTTTTCCTCGGCGGTGCCGACGGTGATGCGGATGTGATGCGGGACGTCCTTGCTGCGGTCGCGCCAGACGACGCCGGCGGCGCGGCCGGCCGACATGGCCTTGGCGGAGTCGGCGACCTCGACGAGCAAGTAGTTGGCGTCGCTCGGCCAGACGTGCCGGACGGCCGGCAGCGCCCGCAGCGCAGTCGCGAGTCGCTGCCGCTCGAAGAAAATGGTCGCAATTGACTCGCGACTGGCGGCGAGCCCCGCCGTCGTCAGCGCGGCGAGTGCGGCTTGAAGCACGGGCGTGGGCACCGGATAAGGGGCGATGACCTTCTGCAGCACGGCGATGAGGGCCGGATCGGCGATGGTCGTGCCGACACGCGCGCCGGCGAGGCCATGGGCTTTCGAGAGCGTGCGGAGAACGACCAGGTTGGGGTTCGCCGGGATGACATTCGCCAAACTGGATTGGATGGCAAAATCCACATAAGCTTCATCCACGACCACGATGGCGCGGCCAAGCAGTAAGCGGGTAAGCTGTATCACGATGTCGCGTCCCAGTAGCTGACCGGTTGGGTTGTTGGGCGAGCAGAGGAATACCAGTTTTATCAGAGGATCGGCCTTGACGGCGGAAAAAACAGCCAGCGTATCCAGTGCGAACAGCTTATCGCGAATCAGCGGCACGGTCACGGTGCGCGCGCCCTGGATGCCGGCGGCGACGACATACATGCCGTAGGTCGGCGGCGTGATGAGGATGGCGTCCTGCCCGGCGCGGCAGAAGGTGCGAAGCAGCAGGTCGATGCCCTCGTCGGAACCGCGGGTCACGAGCACCTGCGCGGGCGCGACGCCGTAAAGCGTGGCGAGTTGCGCAACGAGGTCGGCCGGCTGCGGCTCGGGGTAGCGGTTGAGCAGCGGTTTGTGTGCCGAGGGGGTCTCAGGGTTTTCGTTGGCGTCCAGCCACACGCGACCGCCCTTGGATTCCTTGCGGGCGGAGCTGTAGGCCGCCAGCGCGAGGATGTCGGGGCGGACGAGGGAGAGGACTTGGTCGACGGGAGTCATGAGATGTTGGTAGGGCGCACCGGCCCGGTGCGCCGCAGCGGAGCGGGCCGCTCCGCCCTACCCAAGGTATCCAGGCGCACGCGCACGGCGCGCTGGTGGGCGGCGAGGCCCTCGGCCAGCGCGAGTCGCTCGACGACCGGGCCGAGTTTTTGCAATCCTGCACGACTGGCGGTCTGCACGGTCATCGTGCGCTGAAAATCGGCGAGCCCCAGGCCGCTGCAGGCGCGGGCCCAGCCGTAGGTCGGCAGGACGTGGTTCGTGCCGCTGGCGTAGTCGCCGAGCGACTCGGGCGTCAGGTCGCCGAGAAAAACAGAACCAGCGGTCGTGATGCCCGCGAGCAGGCTGCGCGGATTGGCCACCTGCAGGATCAGGTGCTCGGGGGCGTAGCGGTTGGAAATATCGACGGCCTCGGCGCGGTTCGCGGCGATGAGGATGCGGCTCTTGGCCAACGCACGGCGCGCGATGGCGGCGCGCGGTAGATTGGTGAGCTGCTTCTCGATAGCGGCCTGGACACGGGCGGCGAACTTTTCGGCGAAGGTCACGAGCACCACCTGCGAGTCGGGGCCGTGTTCGGCCTGCGAGAGCAGGTCGGCGGCGACGAAGGCGGGGTTGGCGCGGTTGTCGGCGATGACCAGCACCTCGGACGGTCCGGCGGGCAGGTCGATGGCGGCGCCACACGTATCGCGGGCGACCTGCTGCTTGGCCTCGGTGACGAACGCGTTGCCCGGGCCGAAGAGCTTGTCGCACTTCGGGATGCTCGCGGTGCCGTAGGCCATGGCGGCGATGGCTTGGGCGCCGCCGACCTTGTAGATATCGGTGATGCCGCACAGCTGAGCGGCGCAGAGAATCCAGGGGTTGATGCGGCCGGTTTTGTCCGGCGGCGTGCAGAGGACGCGCCCGGGATTGCCGGCGAGTTGGGACGGCACGCCGAGCATGAGGGCGGTCGAGGGTAACGGGGCGCTGCCGCCCGGGACGTAGAGGCCGACGCGACCGATAGGGCGCACGGTCTTTTCGCAGACGATGCCCGGCTGGGTCTCGACGCGCAGGGACGGCGGTTGCTGCGCGGCGTGGAACGAGCGGATGTTCCGGTAGGCGGTGCGCAGGGCGGCGAGGTCGGTGCGGGACAGGGACTTTTCGGCGGCGGCGAACTCGGCCTCGGTCACACGCAGCGAGCGCAACGTGGCGCCATCGAACTTCCGCGTCAGGCGGCGGAGCGCGGCGTCACCGTCGCGGCGCACGGCCGCGACAATCGTCCGCACGGCGGCGGCGACCGCGGGCTGCGCCGACTGGGCCGGGCGGCGCAGCGCGGCGGCTTGACGGGAAGCGGAGAGTTTTTGCCAGACGAGGGGTTGCATGGGTGGCGCTTGGTTCGTTCTCGTTCTCTTAAACTTTCTCGTAATCCGGATCGGGACGGTGTCGGAAAAAAGAGAACGAGTAAGATTACGAGAAAGAGAACGAGAGCACAATCAGAGCATCATCTTTTCGATCGGCAGCACGAGGATGCTGCTGGCGCCGGCCTTCTTGAGGGACTCCATCGTCTCCCAGAAGACGGCTTCCGAGCAGACGGCGTGCAGGGCGACCCGCGTGTCGTCGCCGGCCAACGGCAGGATGGTGGGGTTCTCCGAGCCGGGGAGGAGCCGCTTGATCTGCTCGAGCGCGGCCTTCTGGGCGTGGAGCATGATGTATTTCGTGTCGGCGGCCTTCTGGACGCCGTCGAGGCGGCGGAGCATTATCTCCAGCGCGTGGGACTTCTCGGCGTTGAGCGCGCGGGCGTTGCGGAGCAGGACGGCGGTGCTCTTGAAGATGGTCTCGACGGCGCGGAGCTTGTTGGCCTCGAGGGTGGAGCCGCTGGAGACGAGGTCGCAGATGATGTCGGCGAGGCCGAGGCGCGGGGCGATCTCGACGGAGCCGCTGAGGGTCACGACCTCGGCCTTGATCTTCTGCTCCTCGAGGTAGCGTTTGGTCAGGTAAGGGTAGGAGGTGGCGATGCGCGTGCCCTGCAGATCTTTCGGGCCGGCGTAGGGCTTCTCCTCGGGCAGCGCGATGGCGAGGCGGCAGCCGCCGAAATCGAGCGGGCGCTCGATGAAATAGCCGCCGGCCAGGCCCTCGGTGCGGCGTTGGAGCGCGGCTTCTTCGAGGACGTTGGTGCCGACGATGCCGAGGTCGCACACGCCGTCCATGACCAGCTGCGGGATGTCGTCATCGCGGACGAAGAGGATATCGAGGGGAAAATTCTCGGAGTGGAGGAGGAGCTTCTCCCTGGGGGACTTCACGCGGATGCCGCAGCTCTTGAGCAGATCAAGCGAGTCGGTGGAGAGCCGGCCGCTCTTCTGGATGGCGAGGCGGAGGCGG
>DAORVZ010000185.1:0-5024 GCA_035434005.1 Lacunisphaera sp. | reverse complement strand
CGCAAGCCGCTGATCATCGCCGGTGGTGGCGTGCATTATTCCGACGCCTGCGCCGCATTGCAGAAGTTCGCGGAGGCCGGCGGGATTCCGGTGGCGGTCACGCAGGCAGGGAAGGGGGCTTTGTTGGAGAAACACCCGCTGGGACTCGGTGCCGTGGGTGTCACCGGCACGCTGGCAGCCAACCGCATCGCGACCGACGCCGACGTCGTGCTCGTCGTGGGCACGCGGCTTTCCGATTTCACGACGGCGTCGAAGACCCAGTTCCAGAATCCCCGAGTCCGCTTCATCAGCATCAACGTCAACGCTGCCGACGCCGCCAAGCACGGTGCGCTGCCGCTGCTCGGCGATGCCCGCTCCACCCTGGCCGCGCTGGGCCGGGCGCTCGCCGGCTGGCGCGTGCCGCCGGCCCATCGCCGCGCCACCATCAAGGCCCGGGCGGATTGGGAGCAGCCCTGGCGCGCGATGACCTCGCCGGCGCGCCGGAGCAAGGACGGCCTTCTCTACCAGAGCCAGGTCATCCGCGTCCTCAATGAGTTTACCGATGCCAACAGCACCGTGGTGCACGCCGCCGGCGGCATCCCGGGTGACATCCACAAGCTCTGGCGCGGCAAGTCCGCGACCGACTACCACTCCGAATACGGCTATTCCTGCATGGGCTACGAGATCGCCGGCGCGCTCGGCGTGAAGCTGGCCGATCCGCGGCGCGAGGCCTACACGCTCATCGGCGACGGCAGCTACCTGATGCTGAACCACGAGATCGTCACCGCCGTGCAGGAGAAGCTGAAGATCACGATCGTCCTGACCGACAACCACGCTTTCGGCTGCATCCACAACCTCCAGCGTGCGAATGGCGGTCGCAGCTTCGGCAACGAGTTCCGCGCACGCACCGGCCGCACCGGCCGGCTCGATGGCGCTGCCGTGCCGGTCGATTTCATGGCCAACGCCCGCAGCCTCGGCGCCACCGTCCTGGCCGCCCATGACGAGAAGTCGCTGCGCCTGGCCCTGACCGCCGCGCGCAACCAGGCAAACACCTGCCTCATCTACATCCCCGTCACGCCGGCCTCGGTGATGCAGGGTTTCTCGTGGTGGGATGTCCCGCCCGCCGCCGTGTCCGGCGTGCCCACCGTGCGCGCGGCCCGGGCCGCCTACGGCCGGGCGAAAAAGCGCCAGCAATTCTATTACTGATGATCGCTTCCGCCCCCGTTTCCGCCCCCGTGCTCGCCGACTGCCAGGTCGGCGCCAACCCGATCATCTGGAGCAACGATGATTTCAACGACCTCGCGGGCGACGTGCCGCTGGACGTCATCCTGCGCGAGATGCACGCGGCGGGTTTCGCCGGCAGCGAGCTCGGCCACGCCTACCCGCGCACTTCCTCGGCCCTCGGCGCGGCCTTGGATCGGCACCGGCTCAAGCTGGTGAGCGGCTGGCACAGCACCTACCTCGCGGGCAACGACTACGCGGCCGAGGAGCAGGCCTTTCAGGCGCACCTTGCGCTGCTCAAGTCACTCGGCGCCCCCGTCATCATCGTCGCGGAGTGCACGCGCTGCGTGCATGGCGAGCGCGACACTGCGCTCGGCTTCGGCGATCACGACCGCCCGCGCCTGACCGAGGCGGAATGGCCGCGGCTTTGCGCCGGGCTCACGAAATTCGCCGCCCTCAGCGCCGCCGCCGGGCTGAAGCTGGTCTATCATCACCACATGGGCACGGTCATCCAGAGCGAGGCCGAGCTGGACCGGCTGCTGGCCGGCGCGCCCGCGATGCATCTGTTGTTTGACCCCGGTCATCTGGCCTTCGCGGGCATTGATCCGCTGGCGGTCGCCCGGCGCCATGGGGCGCGCATCGCCCACGTGCACCTCAAGAGCGTGCGCCGTGAGGTCGCCGAGCAGGTCCGCCGTGAGGGCTGGTCCTTCTACCGCGCCGTCCGCGATGGCGTCTTCACCATTCCCGGCGATGGCTTGGTGGATTTTCCCGCCATCTTCGCCGTGCTCGCCCAGCACCATTATCGCGGCTGGCTCGTTGTCGAAGCCGAAGAGGACCCCGTGAAGGTCGCCGCCCTGCCCAAGGCCAAAAAAGCCCGCGATTATGTCCGCACCCACGCCGGCGTCTAATCTCCCATGACCACCCCCGCCATTTCCCGCATGCAACATATGTCCGCGCTGGGCGCGGACTGGTGGAACGACTCCGGCGTGCCCGCCGAGCTGGGCGAGGCTGTCGGCCTCGGCGCCACGGGCGGCACCTCGAACCCGGTCATCGTCTACCAGACGGTCAAGGCCAACCCCGACCTCTGCCTGCCGCCGCTCGACAAGCTCATCGCCGACCACCCGCACGCCACCGAGGACGAGCTCACCTGGAAACTCATCGCCGTGCTTGGTCGCGAGTCCGCGAAGAAGCTCCTGCCGGTCTTCGAGGCGACGAAGGGCGCCAAGGGTTACCTGTCGATGCAGGTGAACCCCAAGTATTACACCAGCCAGGAGCACATGGTCGCGCACGCCACCGAGCTGGCCGCCCTCGCGCCGAACATCGCGATCAAGGCCCCCGCCACCGAGACCGGCATCGCGGCGATGGAAGAGATGACCGCTCGCGGCATCCGCATCAACGCCACCGTCAGCTTCTCCGTCGCGCAGGCCCTCGCCATGTCCGCCGCGCTCACCCGCGGCCTCAAGCGCGCCCAGGCCGCCGGCCTCAATGCCGACGCCATCCGCCCCTACATCACGCTCATGATCGGCCGCGTCGACGACCAGCTGAAGCGCGTGGTCGAAAAGGATAAACTCACCGTCACGCCCGGCATCGTCGACTGGGCCGGCATCGCGGTCTTCAAGCACGCCCACCAGCTCTTCAAGGCGCGTGGCCTGCCGGGCACGCTGCTCGCCGCCGCCTACCGCCACGAGGGCCACTGGTCGCAGATCATCGGCCGCGAGGTGCTGCAGACCATCCCCTACAACTGGTGGACCAAGTTCAATGCCGCCGCCGCCGCACCCACGCTCACCCTCGACACCCCGGTTGACGGCGCGATCCTCGCCGAGCTGCGCGCGAAGTTCCCGGACTTCCTCCGCGCCCATGACGAGCACGGCATGAAACCCGCCGAGTTCCTGCGCTATGGCGCGACCCTCCACACCCTCCACCAGTTCCTCGGTGGCTACGCCGACCTGCTCGCGCTCGTGCGCGGCCGGATGATCCCGCTGTAACCCGATTCCCATGTCCACCTCCACGCCCTGTCCCCTGCTCATCAACGGCGAATGGCTGCGCCCCGCCGCGCTCGCCACCTCACCGGTCTTCAACCCGTCCACCGGCGAGGTCATCGGCGCCGTGCCGCTGGCCGGGGCCGCCGAGGTGGATGCCGCCGTGCAAGCCGCCCACGCCGCCTTCCCTGCCTGGGCCGAGACGCCGGTCGTCGACCGCACGCGCATCATGTTCCGTTACCGGACGCTCGTGGAGAAACATTTCGACGAGATCGCCCGCACCATCTCCCGCGAGCACGGCAAGACCTACGCCGAGTCGCGCGGCGACCTCTTCCGCGGCATCGAGGCCATCGAGTATGCCTGCGGCGCCCCGACCCTGATGATGGGCGACATGGTCACGAACATCGCGCGCTCCGTCGATTGCGAGACTACGCGCTACCCGCTCGGCGTGTGCGTGGGCATCACGCCCTTCAACTTCCCGGCCATGATTCCGCTGTGGATGTTCCCGCTGGCACTGGTCACCGGCAACACCTTCGTGCTCAAGCCGAGTGAGCGCGTGCCGTTCACAGCCCTCCGCCTCGCCGAACTCCTCGTCGAGGCCGGTCTGCCCAAGGGCGTGTTCAATCTCGTGCAGGGCGGCAAGCCCGCCGTCGACGCCCTGCTCACGCATCCGCTGGTCAAGGCCGTCTCCTTCGTCGGCTCCACGCCGATCGCGCGCTACATCCACCAGACCGGCACGGCGCACGGCAAGCGCGTGCAGGCCAACGGCGGCGCCAAGAATTACGTGTTCGTCCTGCCCGATTCGGACGTGAACAAGACGGTTGAGGGCATCATGAACGCCGCGTTCGGCTGCGCCGGCGAGCGCTGCATGGCCGGTTCCTCGGTCATCACCGTTGGCAATCGCGGCCGCCACCTCATGGGCGAGCTCGCCACCGCCGCCCGGGCCCTCAAGGTCGGCCGCACCGACGGCGAGGCCCAGCCCGACATGGGCGCGCTCATCACCGCCGCGCATCGCGACCGCGTCCTCGGCCTCGTCGAGTCCGGTCTCTCCGCCGGCGCGAAGCTCGTGGCTGACGGCCGCGGGGTGAAGGTGCCCGATGCGCCGAAGGGTTTCTATCTCGGCGCGACGATCGTCGAGGACGTCCAGCCCGGCATGGCCCTGGCCCGCGAGGAGGTCTTCGGCCCCGTGCTCAACGTCCTGCACCTGGACCATCTCGAGGACGCCATCGCGCTGGCGAACCAGTCCGCCTACGGCAACGGCGCCGCCATCTTCACCAACTCCGGCAAGGCCGCGCGCGAGTTCAAGCACCGCGTCCAGTGCGGCATGATCGGCATCAACATCGGCGTGCCCGCCTCGCTGGCCATGTTCCCCTTCAGCGGCTGGAACGACTCGTTCTTCGGCGACCTGCACATCCAAGGCAAGGAGAGCGTGTGGTTCTACACCCAGCAAAAAGTCACCACCACGCGCTGGATCGCCGAGGGCGTGGGCGACGTCTGGCGCAAATGACCCGTTTCACCCGACCGTAACCTGATCTTCACCCCACCTTCACCCCCGCGGGATTCCCGTCACCGCTTGTTTCGCCCATTTTAGTTACCCATGTTCACCAACCCAAGACCATCCATGAACCCGATACCCCAAGTCAGTCCCCCCACCGGCGGCTTCCGCCGTTTGCTCGCCTGCCTCCTCGGCCTGTCGTTGACCCTCGCCGCCTGGGCGCAGGCCGGCGATGGTTCCCTGTCCGGCCACGTCACCGACACCAGCGGCGCGCCCCTGCGCGGCGCCCGGGTGACGATCACCAGCCTCAATCGCGAGATCTTTGAAGCGCTCTGACAAACTCGCACGCC